>JBCBZF010001136.1:0-2247 GCA_039815525.1 Bacteroidota bacterium
ATGATCATCAAAGTCAAAAAAGGTTTTGGAACGCGCAATCGCGTTCATATCCACTGGTAGGTCAGGCAATAAGGCTTTTTTGCGTTCTACTTTGGTCCTGAGTTGCTTAACGAAATAGGGAAGAATCACAGAAAATCTACGCTGGTTCCACATGGCACTGGACTCCAACAGATCACAGGGCACCGATACTGCCACCACTGCTTTGACCTGGGTAAATTGATGGAGTTGATCCCGCCCGGCTGCAACCAGGCTCATATTGGCACCCAGGCTGTATCCGATGACGACGACCCTTGAATATGCCGTGGTCAAATGCTCAACTGTCCAAAGCAGATCCTGGGTTCTGCCGGCATGATAAGCCACTGGCAGCCGGTTCATCTCCTCACTACAGGAGCGATGGTTCATGGCCAGTACATCATAGCCATTGCGGGCCAAGGCTCCCGCCATCCCACGGATATAGGTAGACTGACTGCTGCCTTCGAGACCATGCATCAGGATGGCCAGCCTGGAATTACCTTGTTGGATCCAATCCAGGTCAATAAAGTCGCCATCTGGAAGTTCTGCCCGTTGGCGGGTGTAGACTGGGGCCTGTGGCTTGCGCAGTTTGTTGGGTAAAACCGAGCTCAGAAATGCACTGCGGTGCAACAAAGGTGGCCGATAGTCTGGGATGCTTTGCAAAAGATCCGACACCATGGCTTAGTCATCCTGCTCTGCTGCTGCCGCTTTCTCTGCCGCAATCTTGCGCTGATAACGACCTTGTATGACGTCTACAAGCACGAGGACCACCAGAACAAAGTAGAATGTGGTTTTGCTCATAGGGGTAATCTCGCCACCAAAGAGCTTCAAATGGGCAAGGTGCCCTCCTTCAGAAAGGAGCATCACGCCTACCAGGAACAAAATAAACAGCCCCAGTACCTCGTACATTCGATTGCGTTTGAGGAAGTCAGAGATCGTGTCGGCCAACCAGATCATCAGAATACCACCGATGACAATTGCAGTGGCCATGACCCAGAATTTATCCGTCAGTGCAATGGCACTCAGAATCGAATCAAATGAAAAAACCAGATTCATGATCACAATCATGGTGATCGCCTGTGCCACAGTTTTTTCCTTTTTCTTATCCGTGGCATTGTGTTCTTCCATGGCAATCATGTGCCAGATCTCCTTAATCGCTGTGTAAATGATAAACCCGCCTCCGATCAAAACAATGATGCTGTGTAAATTGAAGGCTCCGTGTACCTGCTCCCCAATGTGAATGCTGAAGAGTGGATCTTGAACATATTGGATCAGGTTGACCAGCGCAAACAAAAGAGCAATACGCAAAATGATGGCCAGACCAATACCGACTTTGCGGACAAAACCCTGTTGTTCTTCTGGCGCTTTCTGCGATTCCAGCGAAATATAGAGGAGATTGTCAAAGCCAAGTACTGCCTGTAGCATGACCAGCATGACCAAGGTTATCAGATCGGCAACTTCAATATTCATGTGGTGGGTTTCTTATGTCGTCCGCGCGAAAATAAGAAACATTGCCTTTGCGGCAAAAAAGCAGGGCTTATTGAAGCACGGATTCTTCACAACGGGCTTTGAGCGCCTGGTTCATTGCTTCGAAACCACGTCGGGTGTCTTCTCCAATCATTGCCATGATCAAAGGCCGGGCCAAACCACTGAAATGTTCGCCATGACGCAAGATGACCTGATTTTCTCCAATTGGGACAATCTCAAAATAATGCTGACCATTGAAGAGGTTTAGCGGCATCTTCCCCAACCATTCCAGGCGCTTTCCCGCTTCGGCAACCAGAATTTCTGGCCGGAAAACCTGCTCTTTTCCTTTGCTCAGCATGGTATTGGTCAAGATACTGCCTGCTTCTGCCTTGCCTTTCGAGGAAATGATAAAGGGATTCCATTCATGGTAAGCCGAAAAATCCGTGAGGACTGCGTAAACCTTGTCCGCACTACTGTTGATGGTTACTTCAGTTTGAATTTCTTTCATCTGTGATTGTTACAAACCAAAGATTCTTATAAAAATGAACCCCTCTCTTTACAAAAGATAAGAAATTCACGATTCGGCACTTTCCAGAATCCTTTTGCGGATCCGACTGAGTGAAACCGGGGTGATGCCCAGATAAGTGGCCAGGTCTTGTAGAGGAACCCTTTGCAGAATACTGGGTTGTTGAGCCAGCATTTTACGGTACCTGGTCTCAGGTGAATCAAGGATGAAAGAAGCCAAAACCTTCTGTGCATTGATCAGCC
>JBCBZF010001171.1:0-2096 GCA_039815525.1 Bacteroidota bacterium
AAAACGCCAAAGATGCACGAATGGTTCCGGTAATCCCAAATCGCTTCATCAATGGTTGTGTACAATGGTGCCCGGTGCGGACAGCAATTCCTTTGCGATCCACCATGATACCGACGTCATAATGGTGCAAACCGTCGATCAGGAAGGAGATAACCCCTTCTTTTTCCTTGGCTTGTCCGTAGATGTTCAAGCCGAGATAACGATACTGCAAACCAGCGGAGAGATTCTTGGTCCCGACATACTGCACACTCCCGCTGCTGCTGAGCCAGGGAGCCAGGGGGATAAAATTCTCACCACGCGGATCTTCAACTGAACGTGCATGGGTTAAGCTGGCATCTGCTGCTAACACGAGCTGATCAATGGGCTGATAACGGACCGAAGCTTCCAGTCCAAGGCGCTGGGTCTCACCGCTGGCTTCTACCACACCTGCATCACCTACATAAACCAGTTCATCCTCTAAATGTAATTGCCACAGGCCAGCCTGGACCAGCAGACGAGGACTGGCTTTCCACATCAAACCCAGATCCGCTCCGGTGGCTTTGGCGAGGGCATTTTGGGTGGCATCAGCCGCCAGCAAGCGGCTGTCATTGGAATGAAAACCTTGTCCAAGGTTGAGGAAAAAACGAATACCTGGGCTGGCCTGGTAGGAAACATTCAGTTTGGGGGAGAAAATCCCTTCCATTCTGCTGCTTGTCTGTGCATTTTCGAGTTCATTTACATGGGCAAAACGGAAAAGATCATAGCGAAGTGCCCCATTGACGCTCCAGCGATTGTCCAGTTCAATCACTTCATCCCAATACAAACCTGCCTGACTTTCTCTAACTGCCCCATTGGCGAGAGATTGGAGATTGGTGGTGCGCTGAAAAGTTTGCAAAAGAGCGAGGTCATCGATGATATCATGACGGATGTCTAAGCCTACACTGCTTTTTCTGTTATGGCGACCCAGTTTGCTTTCCTTTTTCAGACTGTTGCGATACCCAATGATATGGCGGGATTCGGTTTGTCTGATTTGATCGCCTTGCTCTGGGTTTTCAAGAAAAAAGGTGAAATTGGAATAGAGATCGAAGTCATAGCGAATGGCATAGATCTGTTGTTGCAGGTAAAAATCTCCCGGTAGGAAACTTTCAAGCTGGGCGTTGAGATGGTAGCGACTGGTGGTCCCACCCTCTGTACTGTCGATGGCGCCAAAGCGCGAAATTAGTCCGGCATCCACCGCTCGCTGAGGTATCTGACCCGAAGCGGTCCATTCACTGGAAAAACCGCCAGCGGAGAGTTTGAATTGGTGTTTTTCTCCCAGTCGCGCCTGGTATTTTCCCAAAAAATTCCAGCGATGAAAGTTTTGAGATGCCTCGAAATAGCCATCTGACAATAAACCTTCGGCGGCGATGAAGGCCTGCTGATTTTGATTGTTTCCGCTTAAGTTCAGCAAGGCGACGGCACGGCGGGTGTTGAATTGACCTGCTTCAAGCTTCAGTGTACTGTGGTTCAATTGATTGATGGTCTGGAAATTGGCCCGTCCGCTGGTCTGGAAATTTCCCCAGGCAGCATCGTATGGCCCCTTGCCAACATCTATTCGCTCAATGGTTTCGGGAATGAGGAAGTGAAGATCAGCATAGCCTTGTCCATGCGCATGCGAGACCATATTGACGGGCATACCGTCGACGCTGAGCGCAAAATCCGTCCCGTGATCCAGGTCAAAGCCCCGGAAAAACAATTGTTCTGCTTTGCCACCTCCAGCATGTTGTCCGATGGTCATACCGGGAATAGAACGAAGCACTTCCTGACTGGATATAATGGGCTTGAGATCCAGATCCAGTTGGTTGATCAGTTGGATGGGTCGGGCCGGATGGACCGGTGCCTCAAGATTTACTGCGGGAAGCGAATAGGTGAGAGGAAGCAAAAGGCTTTCTACAAAAGTCTCTTCATGATCCTTGATGGCCACGGAACGCACAATGTCCTGATGAGCAAGCGAGCGAATCTTGAGCGAATAGTTTCCGGGCTGCAGTTTGGAAAACTGAAAACGGCCCTGTTCATCGGTAAGGGTGCCTATACCTAAGGGTTCAAGTTGGACCCGGACCATTGCGATGGGTTGATTG
>JBCBZF010000471.1:0-5427 GCA_039815525.1 Bacteroidota bacterium
ATGCTCCGTATTTCTACACCGTAGGCAGATTCGGAGGATGGCAGATAGACATGATCATTAGCTGGATTGGGATAGATCCGGGATTCTGTAGGAAATCGACCACCTACTCTGTTGGTTTTTACCTTTACCACTGGTTCAGAAACCAACACACTGTCAGTTGTAAAGTCAAAATAGGCGTGAGGCGCGTCCCCCATGAAATGAATCCAGGAAGACCCACTGTCCTGATAGTGAATGGCGTAGAATGCATGAATCTGAGCTGGTGGAGGCTTGATCCAGCTGAAGTTAAGCTGAAACTCAGCAAATCGCTCTGATGAGGTGCTGCCATATACGACATCTTTTGAATTGGATGGTATATCGAATATTTTTTCAACCAGATTTAGAGGGTTGTTGTCAATTTCTAGTGGGACCCCGGAAGTATTTTCAAAATGAAGCCTGAAACGGAAGCTTTCATAGGTTCCCAAAGGAGGATAATAGATACGTGTGGTGATATTCACAACCATTGAATCTTTTGCGCCATCGTCATCCCAAACCGCAAAGGAAGGGAGCGGAGGTGGGGTAGATGTTGAAGAAATTTGGGTGACATTGGTCTGGGGGGGAGAAGGCGCGCTCTGCCCCCAGGCCGTATGAAGATTCAATGCGTATCCGCAAATGATCATGATGACATAACGACTTACCTGAGGCATAATAAAGAGGTTTTTCAATTATTAGAAGATACGTAAATTGATTCAGGTTGTCGTTTCGCGACGCTCAGCCCATATCCGCCTCCGGTATCGCACTACCGGAGGCTTTTCAGGTTTTATGAGCCTGTGATCGTATTGGAGAATTTCGTCATCTTGATGAAATAGCTCCCAGCAAATGAAGAAGACGTTTCCTTATCAGGGCGTCCAACTCCCGGAGACATCCCCCCGTTTAATGGCATAGGCCGTGATATCAGGCATCATTTGGGTGTCAATATCTGGAAAGGGGAGCGTACAGTTTAGGGCATAGATGAGCAATAATTCTCCAGAGCCATTGTTGGGCAAAACGTCCAAGCCAAGGTACGCCCCTTCATCAATGTAAAAGAATGGCTGGTGATGGGGATTGCATGCATTGGCTGTACCATCGGGAAGGTCATTTCTATTGACTAATATCAGGTCTCCAATCAGATTGATGTCATCATTGCTAATAACCCCATCCATGTTGACGTCTGCTGCGATGTACTCACGCAATTCATCGAAAATCTGGAAGCCAAGGATATGTCTTCTGATGATCACCATATCGATGACGTTCAAGCCACTTTCCCACTCTGCCTGGCTGTAGGTAGCGTTGAGACCATTATAGTGCCACCTGATTCGGGTGCTTTGGGGGGGCGTGGTAAAGTTTTGCCAATTGTAACCGGGAGAAAGATCGGTGGTCTCAGTGAAAAGAGGGGCATTCCCGCCAGATACGGTGGCCTCAACAACAGTATGTTCCATTTGCGTCCAGGCCCCATTTGAAAAAACTTGTACCCATCCCTGATAGGTTGGCATATTCGGTTTGCCAGATCCTTTTTTCATCATTTCTCCCCCTGAAATGGGAAGAAGGACGCGTTCCTGAGCGATGTGATGGTCAATCACACTTTGAGGGGCTTCTACAAATTGTTCCCAATTATCCATCGTCATGATAGCCGGGAAATCTTCGAGACTTTTCTCCTGTAATGAGAGGTCGGTTTGCTGACAGGCAATAAGGCTGACTGCCATTGCACATAGTGCAAGGATTTTTCTTGTAATCGACATGTGAATCTTATTTGGGTAAATGTTTTCGGTTTGATCCATTGAGAAACCTCAGGCACAAAACCTGAATCAGTTTTGCTGTTGATTCGATAGCGGTCTCAACACAGCTTTCCAGGAAAGCTTGCTTATTCAGTGAATCAAGAATGTGATAATATTTGGAATTTAATGCTCGAGTTCATTTCGTCTATGAAAAATTATAAAGTTTGATCAAAATGGCTGTCTTGCTATTGGTATCAGACGGAGGAATAGAATTCTGATCACGAAAAATATTTTTTTCATTCAAAATGGTGGCGGAACACCGCTGTACAATTGATCGTGGGCCTAGCAGGAAGCTTTCAATCCAACGGGCTTTTGTATATTGCCTGCCCTTTGGATATGTGTGGTGCAGGCGGGACCAAAAAGGTCTGCATCACTAAATTCGTTGACTTGGCAAAAGAAGCGAAACATACAGATCAGCAAATCATCGATGGTATCAGGGCTGGCGGGACCAGTAAGCAGCGTTTTACCAATTACATCTATGAGCAGTACGCAGGCTTCGTCTACAAAGGCATGCGCCAGTATCGTCTTACCAAAGAAGAGGCGCTCGATGCGTATACTGACGCTGTAGTCGGCTTATGCCGCCGGATTGAACAAGCTGATTTTCAGATGGATGGCAATCTGCCTGGTTATTTGTACCGATCTTTTTGTAATCGCTGTGTTGATCGGGTCCGAAAACATACGTCTATAGGAATAGAAACAGTTGAGTTGATGCCACAGCTACCCGAAACGGCCCGGGGCATATTGAAAGAGCTACTGCTAAAGGAAGAATTTTCCGGTCTGCTGCAATTGATGAATCAATTGGGAGAACGGTGTAAACAAATTCTGCTCGATGCAGATTACTGGGGCTTCTCGGTAGCAGAAATGGTGGAAAAATTTGAGTTTAAAGATGCCAATGGTTTATCCAGTCAGAAGTATCGTTGTATGACCAAATTACGAAAATTGATCTCCGCCCGGCGAAAGCGTGGGGCAGACGTATAAAGCTGCATCAATGGAAGATGAAAAACATATTGCCCTGACCCAGAGGATGGATCGCTACGCAAGTGGCCTGATGCCGCCTGAGGAGCAGGCTGCTTTCGAGGCCGAGATCCAGTCTGATCGGGCGCTAAAAGCTGCGTTTGAATCCTTTCTGTTGGGACAAGTGGCAGTGATGCAACATGGGATAGAGGCGGAAAAAACAGCATTGAAGGCAGGCTTTTCGCAGATCGATCCTGGTGCGCCTGCGGTTCCACTATGGCAAAAACCTTTTGCTTTGGCTGTAGCAGCGGTGGTGATCTTATTGGTCATCGCCGGTATTTGGATGTTGACTCCTTCTCCTCAGCTAAGCTCAGAACAACTCTTTACCCAACATTTTGAGCGCCCTCGTATTCCTGAAACCATGGGTGGGACCAGCGATCAGTTGCTGCGAGAAGCCTATCTGGCCTTTGCAGAAGGAAACGACAGCCTTGCGCAGCAAAAATTCCGACTCTTGGAGACTGACACCAGCTTTCAATTTACGTCTGAAATCAATCTGTTTCGGGGCATCAGTGCGCTTGGCATGGGGAGGTCTGATTCGGCCCTGATATATTTGCAAGCCTGCCCCAATCATCCACAGCAAGCCGAGTGGTATCGATGTTTGGCCTACCTGAAGCAAGATGATCAGAAAAGTTTGGCGGAGTCCTTGGAAATCATCCTTGCCCAGCCGCGACATTTTTACCAGGAAAAAGCGCAAGAGCTGAAACAGAACCTCACATCATCAAAATAAGTTGCCTCTGATTGGAAACCACCTTCCATCTGATCCATGCGTAGGATCATTCAATCACAACCTTTTTTTTACCAATGAAGTGCGCCGGGCAAAGGGAACTACACCTTCCGACACCTGGTGATTGTCCCCCCATCCGGATCTGTCATTGTTTTTCCATTTTTCTAATCATAAGTACGTAGGATTGATAAGCGTGCTGATGGGTTCCCATGGGAAAGTTGGCTGTTAGGTATTGTTCATGATTGTGCGAGGTGATGGGGTAATTGAATAGCATGTGATGTGAATAGATCGTGGCGTTGTGCGCTGTAAGGAGGAAGTGTGTATTGGTAAAAAGCTTTTCAGATCTTTAAAGGATTGTGATTCAAATGTGTTTTCTTTCTTTCAACAATTGTTGGGTATTGACTGAATACAGTTGATGAGAGGGTGAATGATGGGTTTAATTGATTAATTGAAGCGACCACAAGACAAAGTGGAGCAGAACTTTGGGAATATTTATCTGCATTTGGGGCTAAGAATCTTCATGCTGATCGGAGGTTGGGTCCTGTCTGGGATGGGATCAATGGTTTGGGGACAAAGCTACTGACTCGCGCATTATTTGGCTTCTGATGGTCTTCCGTCCAATACGATTTTTCAGATCCAAACAGATTCCACTGGATTTGTCTTCACAAAAATTTCCGACATTATTTACTGTAAAGCAGATGGGAACTACACACAATTTACCCTTTCACAAAAGAAGAACCATCTGATTGCCAAGACCCTCAAAGAGCTTGAGGGACTGCTTAGCGATTTTGATTTTCTGCGTATCCACCGGTCCTTTGTCATCAACCTAAAGCGTATCAATTGCTATTTCCGCGACAACCGGGTGGAGATGAACTCACCATTTCCAACAGTCGGAAAAAGGCATTTTTTGATCGTTTCCTTAGCCGTTGATTCAGACACTGGGTAAAACCTGTAGGATGCCTGCAGGCTCATCATGGAGCGGCCTGATGCGGAACTGCTCGATGGCTGCTGGCATGACAAATGATTCTGAATGATAAACCCTGAATGCTTCAAACGGCCCTTCAACCAGAATCTCTCTGCCTGAGACGAGATTGAAAACACAGACGCTGTCCAAGCCATCAAATGTCGCTTCGCTGTCCAGCCAATATTGCTGGATAAGCACGGAGCTGCTATCACTGTTCTGTAAGTTGACAAAGCCCTGCTTCGCAGAAGCCTGGATCTGGATTTCTTCTGTATTTTTTTGGCTGGCAATGTCAATCAGTGCTTCAGTCTGTGGATGTAACAAGCCTTTCTGAGAAGATTTCTGACGGAAAAGCTCATAGCGAAAGATCGAAGATGCAGTGCTGATACGCAGCAGAATACTCTTTTTTCCATTGCTGAGGATCGTCTCGGTCGGAATGCTGAGAAAGTCGTGTTCTTTCAGCGGGATTTTATGCAAAAGGGAGGTGATTTCCTTAACCCTGGCTTTCTGATGGTTGTTGAGCAACTGTTTGAAATACTCAACCGAAACATCCCTTTTCAGGCCAATGTGAATATGCGATCCCTTTTGTCCGCTCATCACATAGTAGGAAATATGCTGGCGGTTTTTTAACCCAAAGTTTTCTGCAAGGAAATCAGGACCAGCAAAGGTTTCGACCTGAAGGTTTTTGCCTTCGGAGGTATCGACAAATTCAAAGTAAATGGGCAGCTCATCTCCAAACTTGCGATAAACCGCTTCTCCCAGCAGTGCACCCGGTTGACTGTAGATCAAGTTGATCGCAGGGATTTCGAAAAGCGATTCCCCCACTTGAAAAAGCAAGTTGTTTTCCTCCGCATTAAAATTAAATCCCCATTCAAAAGATTCCACTTATTTGTCGGTCTGAGGTTCGCTCTTGTCTCCATCCCACAATTCCGGATCAA
>JBCBZF010000525.1:0-5093 GCA_039815525.1 Bacteroidota bacterium
AAACATTTTTATCCTGATCGATGGAACCTGGAATGATGAAACCGGTGCGGGAAGTGATGGACTGACCACCAATGTTGTCAAGCTATATAAATGTCTTAAAAAGGTGCCGGGTAAGCAAAGTACCTGGTATTTTCGTGGTGTAGGCAATGATGATGAAAATGGGATCATGGGCCGCCTGATGGGTGGGATGTTTGGGGCCAGTGAAAAAAATATTCGAAATTTCGCGTATTCTACTCTTGCCAAGGAATATTGTCGGGGAGACCGGATCTTCATCTTTGGCTTTAGTCGTGGGGCTGCAATTGCGCGCCTTTTGGCGGGACAAATTCATGAAAGGGGTATTCCTGCCAGTATCGAGATTACCACCGATGCGCAGGAAAACAAAGGGACCAACCACATTGAAACCCGCTATGTCAGCCACAAAGCCACTTCCCCTGAGCTGGTTCATCCCAATGTAGAATTCCTGGGCGTTTGGGATACAGTGGTGGCCATGGGTGTAAAAGGTATGTTCAAAAACTTTTCCGTCGCACCCAATGTTCAAAAAGCAGTGCATCTGGTGGCGATAGATGAAACCCGGACGCTTTTCAACCCGACCCTCATGAACCACAATCCTGATGTGGTCGAAGAAATCTGGATGCCTGGTGTTCACTCAGACGTAGGCGGCAGCTACCGGGAAGATGTTTTGGCACAGCATTCTTTGTATTGTATGATCGAAAAGCTCAAAAAGCGAGCAGATGCTGGTGGCTATGACATTTGGTTCAATCAGGAAGAAATCATCCAATATACTCTGCCGCAAATCAGCGAAGAAAAAGCGATTTTCCACTTTTTCGGACTTGGTACCCTCAAAGGCATTCGCAAAATCAGAGCCCTGAAAAATGACAAAGAAGTAGAAGCCAATGTCGCTCAGCCGTGTATCCACCAAAGTGTTTTTGTCCTGCAAAAAAGTCAGGAAGTCTATTCTTTGGTTGATTTACAGCTGGAAGGTAAAAAGGAGAAAGTCAAAACCGAATTACCCATCATTTACAACCCACCCAACATACGCAAACTCAACAAACACTATCATGTGGACAAAACTGGTTACGACTAAACAGCTACTCCTCTGGAGCCTGTTAACTTTCCCCCAATTCCTGGCTGCACAGGATTTACAACCACCCATCCAACAAAACGGCACTGCCAAAGCATCTTATGCAGACTTCGAGCACAACCTCTTTCAATGGCAACAACAACATGATTTAGACCAGACCAAAGGCTGGAAGTGGCTTTACCGCTGGATGAATGAAACCAATATCAGGCTCAATCCCGGGGGAGAAATTCCTGATCAAACAACATATTTCCAATCACTGGTTCGGGTTGCTGACCAAAAACAGCAATCTCAAAGCCGGATGGCAAACTGGGCCCCGGTCGGTCCGATCGAAGTCCCGCCTTCCAATAATGCACTCATTGTTGGCCTTGGCCGGATCAATACCATCAGTTTCCATCCCACAGATCCCAATACTTTTTGGGTAGGCGTCTCTCAGGGCGGCGTCTGGAAGACCACCAACAATGGCCAAAGCTGGCAGCCACTGACCGACGATTTACCCATTCTCCGCATCAGCGACATTGCCGTCAATCAAGCCAATCCAGATGAAATGTATATTTCAGTAGGGGACTATGCCTATCTGGCCGTCGCACTCAACCTTGATGATCGCAAACGAAACACCCATTATGGCCTCGGCGTCTACAAAACCATCAATGGTGGCCAAAGCTGGACACCGACCGGATTGACGTTCCAACAAACCGAATTGGATGGCTCACTCACCAGAAGAGTGTTTATCCACCCTTCCAACAGCAACAATCTCATTGCCGCAGGTATTCATGGGATCTGGACCTCGGCCGACGCGGGTGATACCTGGAGCCAGCAATCGGATAGCCTCATTTGGGACCTCGAACAAGATCCTCAGAATCCGGATATTCTCTATGCTTCCACCGGATACCTCCACAATCTCCAGGCTGGTGTAGCCGGCATCATGAAGTCGACCGACTTTGGTCAAAACTGGTCCTGGCTGAATACCGGCATTCCTCAAACCGGCCAGGTACAGCGTGTGGAATTGAGTGTTTCGCCGAGTAATCCCCAGGTGATTTATGCGGTTACCTGCAACATCAACCGCGGGCTCTATGCGGTCTATCGTTCCATCAATGGTGGTCAGACCTGGACCCAACAGGCCAATTCACCCAATATTCTCAATTGGTGGTTGCAGCCAAGTAATGACCGCGGGCAGGGAACCTATGATCTGGCAGTGACAGTGCATCCGACCAATCCGGACATTGTCTATGTCGGGGGCATCAATCTGTGGGCCTCGACCGATGGTGGCGTCAATTGGAATCCGGCTTCCTATTGGCGGAGCGATTTTGGCCCCAGTCTGCATGCTGACCAGCATTATATGGAATTCAGCCCGCATGATGGGAAGTTGTATGCCTGTAATGATGGAGGCATCTACCGGACAGATAGTTTGATTCCTTTTGATGCCAACCAAACCAATAATCCCGGTTTTCAGATTCCCACCAGTTGGGAAAACCTGAACGATGGTTTACAGATCACCGCTTATTATCGTCTCGGTTTAAATGACAATGATCCTTCTACCCTACTGGCTGGTGCCCAGGACAATTCTACCTATCTCAAATCCGGCAACAGTTGGGTGGCTGTCATCGGTGGCGATGGCATGGAATGTTTGCAACACCCCACCAATTCAAATATTCTGTACGGTTCCTATCAGTTTGGCAATTTTGCGCGCTCCGACGATGGAGGAAACTTTTTTCAATTTGGGTTGACCGATGCCATCCTGGCCAATGAACTGGGCGCATGGACCACACCGATGGTGATGAGTCCAAACGATAACCAAACATTGTATGCTGGATACAGCAATGTCTGGAAAAGCACCAATCAGGGCGATAGTTGGCAAAAAGTCTCTGATTTTTCCCCCATGCCTGCTTATTTCGCGGCTTCCCCCGCCTCCGCTCTCGCGGTAGCACCATCTGACGAACAAAGCATCTATGTGGCAAAACGCATTTACCATAGCTTTAATCAGCCTTCCCAAATGTTCCGAACCACCAGTGGCGGCAACAGTTGGCAGGAAATCACCTTCGGCTTACCAGATTCACTCTATTTCACCTATATCGCAGTAGATGATGATGATCCACTCAATGTGTATCTCTCAGTTGGTGGTTTGGTAGATGGGCAAAAAGTCTTTCACTCCACCAATGGCGGCGATAGCTGGAACAACATCAGTCTGAATCTCCCCAACTTACCGGTCAATTGTCTGGTGCATCAGGCAGGGAGCATCAGCAACATTGTCTATGCAGGAACCGATGTGGGTGTTTATGTCTACTCGGACAGTCTGGGACAATGGGAATTGTACAGTGATCAATTGCCAAACGTCATTGTATCAGAGCTTGACATTCATCCTCTTGAACAAAAAATATATGCCGCTACCTTTGGCCGCGGCATTTGGGTGGGAGATCTGTTCACTGAGACACCACTGACTGGCATTCCGGGTGAGAATTTTGCAGATATCCAGCTTTCCCCTAATCCTGCGCAGGGACAATTCAGCCTTTCCTTTTCTGACGTAAAAGCGGGAGAATTGAAATTGGATATTCTGGATGTCAGGGGCCGGCGGATGTACCAGGAAAGCTTTACGGCTCAGACGGCATCCTTTCAAAAAGTTGTTCAGATCAATGCGCCATCCGGACTCTACTTTGTGCGTATTCAACAAAGTGGCAGACAATGGGTCGAGCGATTGATTCTGGATTAGGCATTCAAAAAACGGTTAAACATCGTAGAGAGGCTGTCTCATCAGTCCGCTTTTTAAAAACGAACCCCAAATCAAGTTTGGGGTTCGTTTTTTGCCTTATGAGACCGCGCCCTTTTTGATACCAAAAAACTTCGCCTATTACATCTGTTGGGATTCGATCCATTCATCCGTTTTCCTTGCTCCAGATCCTCATACCTTAAAGGATGCAACAGATCACACGCCATGATGAAAGACTTCCCGGAAATCAGATTTATCAAAAGAAAGTACCTTTTCGGCCTGACCAGCATCGCCATTCTTTTGATCTTTAGTCAGCTTCTGATTCAGTTGAAAATCAGGAACCAGGAAGGAGATGCGAGAACGATCAACCGGGCAGGACGCCAGAGGATGCTGAGCCAGAAACTGGTCAAATCCTTGATGGCCTACCAGGTCTCTGGTGAAAGGTATTGGGCAGAGGAAAGCGAACGAATCATCCAGACCTGGGAAGAATCACACCAATGGTTACTGAATGAGCAGGAAGAAAAAACGGCCAATAGCCCGAAGGTTCAATCACTGTTTGAGCAGTTGGGGCCCTTTCGGGCAGGACTACTGAAAACAAGTGATGCGATATTGGCTGGTGAAGACAATTTGAACGATCTGTTTCATTATGAAGATGACTATCTGCCAATCATGAATCAGATAGTCAAACAATATGAAGTAGAAAGTCAGACAGATACGCAGAATCTTCTTAGGCTGGAAGGAGTCATTTTCATCATCGCCATGCTGCTTCTGTTTTTTGAGGTAAGATGGATATTCCGGCCGATGGTTCGCCAGCTTCGTTCTTCGCTTGTGAAGCGGAATCAGGATGCGCAGCATCTCCATGATAAAAACCAGGAGTTGTCGCAGGCAAAAACGACCGCCGAAGCAGCCACCAAAGCCAAAGCCGATTTCCTGGCCAACATGAGTCATGAACTACGAACACCGATGAATGGGATCATTGGGATGGCAGATCTCATGTTGCAGTCCGGCATTGAGGCAGAGCAGAAAGAGTTCGTGGAAAATATCATGTACAGTGCGGAAAGTCTGCTGTCCATCATCAATGACATTCTCGATTTTTCTAAAATTGGCGCCGGTAAACTCAAACTGGATGAAACAGACATTGATCTTCAGGATGTGGTTGAGCAGGTTTTGGGACTCCTCGCGCCCATTGCCAATCAAAAACAACTGGAATTTTTCTATGATTTAGATCAGCTTGTGCCTCGGTTTCTCTTTGCAGACGACATTCGCATCCGCCAGATCCTCCTGAACCTCCTGGGCAATGCCATCAAGTTT
>JBCBZF010000232.1:0-7650 GCA_039815525.1 Bacteroidota bacterium
CCTCCGGTAAATATGATAGGACAAGAGGCGCTCAAGAATCATTTCAGTCTGATCCGGAAAATAAACCGGAACGACGGTGCTTTCATGGATCCATTTTTTCAAGCTCTCAACCTTTAGCCTTTGCAAGACCGAAACGCCCATTTTCCGCAAAGCAGCGGCATTACAATTCTGTTCATATTGCCCACGAATGGGCAGCACACATAATTTCTTCCCCAGGTACAAGGCTTCGGCCGGGGTCTCAAAACCAGCCCCACACAATATCCCCATGCAATTGGTCAAGCTTTGAATGAACCGATCATTGTCAACCGGCTCTACCCAAACATTCGCAGCGCGATACGTCTTCTTGCACAAACGGCTGAATACCTGCCACTGCACTTCTGGAATCTGTTGCAGAACTGGAAGCAGGCGCTTATCACTGATCGCGGAAAGATAGACCGTAATGTGGCCGTGATTTTCGGGCGAAAGATTGCGAATGCCACGACGAATCACTGGGGTATAGATATTGTCATCATAACGATCGAAGTGAAAGCCCAGCCAATTGCGACAGGGCGCGTATGATTTCAGGACGAATTCGCCAAAAGGATCTTTTTTTTCAGGCCGAGGGGTTTGATCAGACTGGAAAGAGGCCTGGTGTCCCAAAGAGACGGAAGGTATGCCGCGCAGGCGGGCCGCCCAGGCTGAAACCGGCTCAAAATCATTGATGACCAAATCATAGTCTTCCACCGGCAGTTGCACGATCTCCCGCAATAAGCGAGGCGATAGATTCCGGCTTGCAGATTTCAGGACATTGATCCCTCCACGGTGATTGAGAGAAAAGGAAAAGCCTTTACACTGATATTTGATATCGAAACCCAGGTCCACCTGAGATTCGGTGCCACTGACCAGAATATCGGTCTCACACATGCGTCTCAAGTGCGGCACAATGTCTCGTGCCCGGCTGAGATGGCCGTTTCCTGTTCCCTGTATGGCATACAGAATGCGCATAATCGTCAGATTGGCAGTGCAGCTGCTTGCTTTCCTTTCTTTACACGATTTTTCTTCTGCCCTCGCTTGCGTTTTTGGCGCGGATCAGGATGTTCCTCCTCAAAAGAGTAGAGGGACCAGGTATTTTCTGTGTATTCCAGTGCGGTGAGATTTTCCACCCAATCACCGGAATTCATATATGTCAGAGGTCCATGCGCAGAGACCATTGGGCGGATCTGCGGCTGGTGAATGTGGCCGCAAATGACGTAGTCAAATGATTGTTCGGCAGCATATTCCACCGCTGCCTGTTCAAAATCATTGATGTATTTGACAGCCTTTTTGACGCTATTTTTGATGGCTTTGGAAAAGGACATCTTCTGACGTCCCATCTTAACCAGTCCCCAGTTCACAATGCTGTTGATGAGGATGAGAAGATCGTAGCCAACGCCGCCGATTTTGGCCAGCCAGCGGGCATGCTGAATGCTGGCATCAAACACATCTCCGTGAAAGACCCAGGCTTTTTTGCCATCGAGGTCCAGTTCCATTTGGTCTAAAAGGTGAAAATTCCCCAATGAAGCATTGGAGAATTTGCGAAGCATGTCATCATGGTTGCCGGTGAGATAGTAGACGGGCGTGCCTTTGGCGGCCAATTTGACGATCTCACGGATGACCTGCATATGATCTTTGGGCCAAAAACGTTTGTTGAACTGCCAGATATCGATGATGTCTCCGTTGAGGATCAACTTATCCGGTCGGATGCTTCGGAGGTAGGTTACCAGTTCTTTGGCGCGGCAGCCGTAGGTGCCAAGGTGTACGTCCGAGATAATTGCGATATCTAGCTTACGCTTTGCCATGATCAATTTTGTCATGATCAAGAAAAAGAAGTCGCCCCGACCTTCCCTGTAGCCGGGGCATTGGGAGCTTCAAAAAGAACGCAGGCGTATGTGATAACCTTAACCAAATACAACTAAGAAGACCGCTTTCACGATCTTGTCTACAAGGTAGGCAGGCCAAATGATCCGGTTATTAAGCCAATAGAAAGTCTATAATATCTGATTGTTACAGGGCTGTAACATTGAAATCCGGCTCATTCCGAAAACACAAAAAGCCGCCAAAGGCAAAACCTTTGGCGGCAAACTATTCTGACTGTAGGATAGATTAGTTCTTTACGATCTGCTTGGTACCAACTTTGTTCTCGTTGCCTACTTTCACGAAGTAAGAACCAGAAGCAAGCTGAGAGAGGTCGATGTCGAAAGACAATACACCACCAGCAGAGTATTTGGCCTCGCGGCTGATTTCGCGACCCATTGCGTCGAGTACGAAGATCAGGGTCAGCTCACGGTCGTTCAGACCGTCAATTTCAACGGTTGCAAAGTTTGCAGTTGGGTTCGGGTAAACGTTCAAACCGTCAAGCTCAATTGACTGCTCGTTGCTGACAATCCACAGATCTGAGGTCAGGTATCCGAGGGTCCACATGGCTGACCAACCAGCCATCCAGTTGGTACCAGCAGGTTTGAAAGCACCAGGGTAGTCAACATCGTCGAAGAAACCGTCCATTGGCTCATCAGACATGGTCACAACGCCAGCGATGCCGTCAACAATGCGTGGATCATGCATACCGGTTGGGGTAGAAGCAGGATCAGACAGAGGATTCACCAGGAGTTCGCCAGCGGCGATGAGGTTGTTATCAGCAGTTGCAGCAGAATCCCACTTTGCTTCTTCAACCGACTCAGTTGATCCGGTTGGAATGGTATCACCGTTTACTGTGAATACCCCACCGATGGTAGAGTCAGCAACACCGTAGAAGTGGTTGTTTTTGAATGCAGTTTCACCAGCGAGGAAACGACGGTAAGAGTCAGTACCAGCATCGTAGGTACGGTCCAGACGTACACCAGCAGTGAAGTTGCGGAAGATAGAGTTGTGAACCTGCGCGGCACCATTGGCACGGATGTCCAGGGCACGGTTGGTTTTTCCTTCTTCATCATTTACCCCAATGAAGGTCGCGTTGAAGAGTTCCAGCGTTTGCAGGGGGGTTCCGTCAACGGGGCTGTCAGCGCCGTCCCACTCACCACCTTTTTCAGCACTTCCATAATCAGAAGACTGGATAGCGTACCAGAACTGACCTTTCATGCGGTTGCCCTGGTCAATGTCGTAAGAGTCGTCATCTACGAAAGCAACGATTGCGTGCTTCAAATCAGTAACACCACCGAAGAATTCAATTCCATCATCCGTGTTGTAGATGATTTCGATGTACTCCATTTCAGTACCAGAACCAACTCCACCGAGAGACAGACCATTCAGTTCATTGTCAGCGGCAATTTCATTGCCACAGTGGCGGATGGATACGTAGCGCAATTCACCAGAATCATCAGTATCATCACAGCCAGTTCCGTCGACGTTACCATAGACAGTACGAACAGAGTCAGCCTGGGTGATACCAATACCCTCGATGTTGTCTACGTCAGGTACAGTGTTCAGACACGCTTTACCGAGGATCACAACACCACCCCAGAGGCCAGCTGCACCATTGTCGGTTGGCGCGTCATCGTCCAGCGCAACGGAATCCAGTTCGGACGTGAAGATGATTGGCTCAGTAAGCGTACCAACCGCTTCAATCTGGGCACCCGCCTGAATACAGAGTACCCCTACTTCATTGGTGTTGGTAGAGAAACGACCTTTGATAACGGTACCTTCCTCAATGGTCAAAACAGCAGGTGCTTCAACATACACACGACCATCCAGGAAATACTGGTTGTCTTTGGTCCAGGTTGTGTTGGTAGAAATGACACCTGGCGCAACCACGCGAGGCTTGTCCAGGTCAGTGGTTTGAGCGAAAGCGAAAGTAGCGCTCAAAACGAATACTAAAGTAAGATACAGGTTCTTCATAGAGCTGTAGAATTTGTGAAAAAGGTTTTGGATTAATTCAAAATTGGGAAAGGCGGACTGTAGACGCCTTTCCCATATGTTGTTTACTCATTATTCAATTTGAAGCCCACGCTCAGGGAGAATGAACGTCCCTGGCGATAAGAGCGGAAGACAAAATCTTTCACCGGCAGCGGCGTAAAGCTTCCATCTGCATTTTCAACCTGGCCACCATAGCTTTGGGTGAACAAATACTGTGGGTTCAGGATGTTATTGGCCCGGAATCTGATGGTGATTTTGTCTGCAAAAGTTTTGGATGCAGAGAAATTGAGAGAATGTCTTGGCTGCTCATACACATCCGGCGTACCACTGGCGCCAACCAGGAACAGACGTGGGCCGAATACATTGTAGTTCAGACTCAGGATCATGCCATTTTCTCCATCATAATTCAGGCTACCATTGACTGCGTAGGGTGATTGCCCTTGCAGCGGACGGGTATCGTCCCGGCTTGGGTCCACGGCCAGAATGGCTTCCAATTCGTCTGCCTGAATATCAATCCGGGAGCGAATCAGTGCAGCATTTCCCCCTAATTCAAAACGATCCCAGCCTTCTCCGATGAAACCAAGTTTTTTCCGGAATTCAACCTCAAGACCAAGGTTGGTGGCATTGGGTACATTCTGATACTGCAATGCATTCAGACCGGGCAGGAAGGTTTTTTGAATCGGGTCGATGAAATCTTTGTAAAAAACACTGACAGACACCAATTCTTCCAGACCAAAGAACCATTCCCAACGCAGGTCGAGGTTGTCAATCAGGGTCCGGCGAAGGTTTACATTTCCTCTTTCTTCCAAATCACCATTGAAGTCAAAGGTGATCAGCGGGCTAAATTCCCGGAAAGTGGGGCGGGCCAGGGTGCGATAAGCCGCCAGACGAATGTTCATCCGATCAGCCGGGCTGTACACCAGACTGAGAGAAGGAAGCACATCATTCAGGTCCAATCTCGCTTCAGGGAAGTTGACGGTATCTTCAGAGATAATGGTTGCATCGGTTCTTTCGTAGCGTACCCCACCAATTGCGCGAAGTTTGTCGCTGATGGGCAGTACCGTCATCAGGTAAGAGCCAATCACGGTCTGCTCGCCACTGTAAGAGTTTTGGCCCAGAGAGCGATCGATTACGCCAATTCCGGTGTCAAAACGTGAACCAACGGTATCAACAATTCCAAGGTTTTCTGGGGCAAACAGGCTTGCCACATTGCCATCAAATGGCGTACCGCCAAGGGCAAACTGATAGCGAACCTCCTGGTAAGTCCGGTCTTTGTAAGCGAGGTTCCCACCCAGTTTGACTTCTGCCTTGCGGCCGGAGAACTTATATGGAATGGTCAGATCCGCTTTCACATTGTACAGATCCTGCTTCATGTTCCGGAAGAAACGCCCAGGCAACTGGTGCGTGGATGGAGCAATGAAGAAAGCAGTATCAGCGGTGCTGCCAGTCGGGAAAGCATAGCCATTGGTGAAGAAGCGGAAGTCAGGCTCATCCAATTCGGATGGGGCAAAAGAAGCAATCCAGTCCAGTTTGATACCTGATTTACCATTTTCAGGATCTGCCCCGAAAGCGCTGCTACCGCTTAGTTGGAAGATATCTACAGCACGTAGGCTGGTATAAATACCACTGGTTTGATAGAACTCCAGTTCCTCAACATTTTCACTCCGGTCAGAAGGAATTTGGGTAGGCACGTCAGAGTTCAGGCCTTCCAGATAAGTGGTGGTTGACTGAAAGCTCTGATTGCGCATATAGTTGAAGCTGACTTTGTGGCTTTTGTATTTGTAGGAAAGCTTCCCTACCAAACCCCACAGAACGTTTCGAACGCCACGGCTCCCATTTGTGTCCAGCAATCGGTTGAATGCAAGACCGGAAGCGCCCTGATCAGGCAGGCTGAAGCGATTTTCAACCCAATCCACCCGATTGCCAAAACTGCTGCGGTAAGACAAACCGGCAATGTAGCCCAGGGTACCACCTTTGCCATCTTTGCCGAGTTGCATCTGGTTTCCAATTGAAAATTGCAGGCTTGTGTTCAGACCGGAATTACCAACCGAAGGGGTGATCGGGGTGGTGAAAGAATTGGATGCACGATCAACAACGGCGGCATCTTCTCCATTGGTAAAGAAGGGACGGAAAGGAATTCGTTCTCCATTCGCCCGTAAGTCCTGCAAAAAACTTGGCTCATCAAAGGTGCCGTCATTGCCAGCGCGCCATACAGCAGATCCCATATCAGACGTCAGGAAATCATTTCTCAAACTTGCCTGATCATTGTAAGAGGCACTAAAAGAACCGCCTACCGTAAAGGCATTGGGGAAATCTTTGGTAACAATGTTGACCAAACCGCCAGAGAAATCACCTGGAAGGTCTGGGGTAAAGTTTTTGATTACCTGAACATTGTCGATCAGATTGGAGGGAAAAATATCCAGCTGAACGCCATTGCGATCCGGATCAAGACCAGGGATTTCCGCGCTATTCAGCAAGGTTTTATTGTAACGATCGCCCATCCCACGAACCACGATGTTGCGACCATTGGTAACCGTCACACCCACCACGCGGGTAACGGACTGTCCCACGTTGACGTCCCCAGCTCTCTGGGCGAGGTCAGCGGTGATGCCATCCATCGCGAAGTTGGCCTTCATTTTATTGACCATGAAAGCAGCTTTGCTGGCCTGATTGGCCTTGGCTTCAATGACAACCGTTGCCGCAAACTTATCTGTCAACAGTACATCTTTCACGACCACCTGCCCTTCGGTCAGGCTAACGCTTCGGATGGTATCACTGGAATATGAAGCCATGGAGAAAATCAGATCGTATTCTCCGACTGGTACTTTGGTAGAATAGGCACCTTCCAGGTCAGTGAAAGCTCCACCCAGAATTTTACCATTGGCTAATACACGAACGGTAGCCCCCAGAAGTGGCTCACCAGTTGTACCTGAAGTGACCTTACCACGCAGCGTGCCGGTCGGGGCCTGTGCCTGCAGGGCCACCGTTCCGCACAGCAGAATGATCAGCGTGGTGATCAGGGATTTGAATGCGTTCATTTTTTTCGATGATGTTTTGGGATCGTTGGCAAGTGGCACATTTTCCTCAGATCTGCTTTTGTTCCAATTCTGATGAAAAGTTGACCATCATATTTGGCGTCAAATTTCGATTGGAGAAATGAACGTGTTACTAGCCATTAATTAAGGAATCATTAATATTTTGAAGCTCATGTGAACGCAATATTGCCGTCGGCCGGGTACACCGGAGGGAAGCCAGGTACGTAGAATGGGAAGTCGGATAAAATGGGAAAACAGGATTCATTCGACCGAAAGCAAGTAGTTTGCAGTACACGATTGCAAAAATGCTGTCGCTAAATGAATCATCAGTAAGACTATTGTTAAGGGACAATTAAATTCAACCGCCTCAATGTTACGCGTGTGTTAAGCAGCTGCAAGCTGAGGTAAAAGCTTACAGATATCTGCTAGTTTTCTGCCCGGAATTTATAGCCCACGCCTTTGAGCGTTTCGATATAATCTTCGCCTAAAGCTTTGCGCAATCGACGAATATGAACGTCCACGGTTCGTTCCTTGATGATGGCATTGTTCCAAACTCTCTGTAGCAAAGATGCCCGACTGTAGACTTTTCCTACATGAGAGGCCAAAAAGTAAAGGAGCTCGAATTCCAGACGGGAAAGAGAGACTTCATCGCTGCCACGGAAGACCGTGTAAGCATCCCGGTTGATCTCCAGATCGTGAATCTTGATGGTTTCCGTTTTGGCGCTATCCAGGCGCCGTTCAAGGACAG
>JBCBZF010000352.1:0-6480 GCA_039815525.1 Bacteroidota bacterium
CCGCCATAAAGAGATTGGTGATGTTGCGGCTGTACAGACTGCGATAGGGCGCCCAGTATGGGCCTTCATAATCATAGCCCTTTCCCGTGGTTGCAAAAGAGATGAATTCTTCGCCTTTCAGGTCTTTGTCATACGATTCATGTGGACTGTGGATGTCGATTCCCCACGAACACGGGAACACTCCATCTGGGAAATCGACTTTGTCCCGAAAATCATCCGCCGTCAACTTCACATCTCCCATCAGTCGTCTTGATTCTCTTTTGCCGGAGATATAAGCCGACCAGCCCAAACGATGATTGGGATAGAGTTTGTCGATATTTTTCAGCGCGTCCCAGGCACCATACATGGCCCGAAAATTCAGGTCGCGGATTTTTTCCACATCAGTGATCGGATCTTTGTCAAACCCGCTTTCCCAAAACCATCCACCCAAATTTCCCAGCGGATCTTCTGAACCCCATTGGGCTTTGGCATTGGCGCGGCCCGGAAAGGGTTTATCGCTCAGATCCAATGCCCAGGGACATCGTGGGAAAGGCTGCTCTACCTCTCCGATCTCGCAAGACATCGTCAATGCCGCTTTGTCTTTGCATTCGCATTTGAGAACCTCTTCTTCATTGGCGGCATCCATCACACTCCACATATTGGAAAAGCCCATGAAGCCCGCATCCGAGATTTCATAATCTGCACCAGCCAGAAAACCGACCGTTGCATCGCCGGTGCAGTCAGCAAAGAATTTAGCTTTTATCCGGGTCTGAATGGAGGTTCTGGTGTGTTGAAAAATGACGGCCTGGATGGTCTGATGCTGTTGTTCTACTGCAATGATTCTTTCTTCCAAAAACAAAGTGATGCGTGGTTCATTTCGGACAACATCTAATTTCCGCTGATCATTATAAATCTCACCTAAACGAGCATTCCGGGTGCCGTATTTGCCCCGATCGACTACATCCGGCGCAATTTCATCCACGATTTCACCAATGCGGGGGAAAGGTTTCTGTCGCGTATGTCCTTCCGGCCAAACCCGTACTTCCGAACTGCCATTGCCACCCAGGACCGGGCGGTCCTGAATCAGGGCTACCTTCAAGCCATTTCTGGCCGCAGACAAAGCCGCACAGGTGCCGGCAAAACCACCTCCGGCAATCACCAGATCAAATGTGCCGCCATCTTCAGGTTTATCTGGTAAGTCCAGAAGTTTGCGCCGGAATTTGGTGAGAGCTGCTACATCATTGACTGGTTCAAAGTCGAGGTCTTTGCAAAAGAGAATGGCTTCACATCTGCCTTCAAAACCAGTGAGATCATGGAGACTGATTTTCGTTTTCTCAGAGACTTTGATGACACCGCCATCATGCCAATGCCAGTCTGCGCTTTTGGTGCCAAAGGTTTCTTTGACAGGCTCGTCATTAAGCAAAATCTGAAACTTCCCCGGTGCCCCAGGCGCATTCCAGGGTGCAACCCAATCCCGGGTGCGGACCCACAGCCGGAATCGTCCCGCTCGAGGAAACTGAATGTCAGTGCTTGCGTCTTTTACGGGAACGCCCAGGCCATGCGCCAACAAATAGGGGGACCCCATTTGATCCATGGATTGCTGGTCCAATTCCCAGCCCCCGTGGTCGGCAAATTGTTCGGCTTCGATAAACACAAACTCTCCGGAGAACTTTTCATCGTTTTTGCGCTGGGCAAATAAATTGGTTGGGGCCAGCAGCAGAAGGGCAGCTTTTCCGGCATTGCTGAAAAATTGTCTTCGTTTCATCTTAATCCTAAAGAACAAAAAAGGAGCTGTTTGAAGGACTTCGGATGGTTTTGTTCTTAGGACAAATGGGGAAGGAGCAATTAGCGTTTGGCCAAATAAAGCTATTCCAATATCAAGTGAATCTGATTGGATTCATCAATTTCCCAATTAGGAGAGATGATCGGAAGTCGTGAAAAGAGTTCAGGAAAATCCTTATTCAATTTGATTAGGCCTTTATACCCCGATTCAATTTCATCAGACGGGATTCGCTTTTCGCCTAATTGGATGATAATTTCCATGATCGTGCAGTCGATGAAGAAATGTTCAGTATTTACCTTGAGGGCTTTAACATGATCATTTATCCGTACCGAAAAATCGACCATACCTGTCAAAATGTAGGTTTGATCATCATCCATTCTTGTCCGGGCGTATAGCTTCACCGCTTTCATTTAATACTGTTTTTAGATCCTGAATGCTTCCCCTTGCGACGCTGCGGACAAGCTTCAGGAAACGATTTGTGATTCTATCAAATCCGCGACTGATAGGTATACAACTCAAAATAACGCCCCCCTTTCTCGATCAATTCATCATGCGTACCCCGCTCAGCGATTTTTCCTTCTTCAATCACCAGAATCTGGTCAGCCTGACGGATCGTGCTGAGACGGTGGGCAATCACAAAAGTAGTCCTTCCCTTCAGCAGTTCGGCCAAACTTTGTTGGATAAACTTTTCACTCTGGTTGTCGAGATTGGAAGTGGCTTCGTCTAAAAGAAGAATGCGGGGATTGGCGAGAATGGCCCGGGCAATGGCAATGCGCTGACGTTGGCCACCAGAGAGTTTGACCCCTCTTTCTCCAATCATTGTTTCAAGCCCTTCTTCGAAACGATCCGCGAATTCATTGACATAGGAAGCCCGCACTGCCTCCATCAATTCAACTTCTGTTGCCCCCGGTCGGGAGAATAAAATGTTTTCCCGAATGCTACCTTCGAAGAGAAAATCATCTTGCAGGACCACGCCCAACTGCTGACGATAACTGTCCAGTCTGACCGTCGATAAATCAACGCCATCCACGGTGATCAAGCCGCTGTCAGGATTAAGATAGGAAGCCGCCAGTCCGGCGATGGTGGTTTTACCAGAACCAGAAGTCCCAACCAATGCCGTTACCGATCCGGCCGGTGCATCAAAGCTGATGTTATGCAGAACCTCTTTGCCTTCTTCATAGGAAAAACGCACGTCATTGAAACGCACATCACCTTTGATCCGGTCAATGTATTTGGTCCGCTTCGGGTCATCAATTTCGCGGGTCATATGCAGTAGTTCTTCCGTCCGGTCCAGACCAGCAATCGCGTCTGTCAACTGGCTACCGATATTGCTCATCTGCACAATCGGGAAGATCATCACGCCCAAAAACAACACAAAGGAAAAAAGATCACCAGATGTCATACTCCCATCTTTGAGCATCGGGCTGGCGACGGCCAGAATGGCGACGGTGGTGATTCCGGTCAGGAAAGTACCCATACTCGTAACAAAACTGGTCGTCGTTAGGCTACTTTTAATGTTTTCGTACAATTTGAGTACCCCTTTGCGGAAAATGGAAATCTCCTGTTCTTCAGCATGAAAGCCTTTGATCACCCGAATGCCACCCAGCGATTCGGTCAAACGACCGGTTACATCTGCTTGTATTTTGCCTCTTTCCCTGAAAATCGGACGAATCTTTCCAAAGGCCCGGAAAGACACAAAGCCAAAAATGATCAGGGGCAAAAGAGACACCAGCGTCAACTCCCAACTGAAATACAATAAAGCGCCAAAAGCGCCTATGGCGGTGATAACCCCACCCAACAATTGGGTAAAGCCCGTTCCCACCAGATTGCGTACCCCTTCCACATCCGTCATGACCCGGGAAACCAGGTTCCCGATTTGGGTATTGTCATAAAAACTGACCGGCAGTCGGATGATGTGCTGCTGAATTTTTGATCGAAGGTCCGCAATCATATACTGGGCTTCTACACTGAGGAGTTTGACCAAAAAGAATGAGGTGATCGATTGAATGGTAACGGCCAGGGCAACACCTCCCAGCAAAGGCAAAAGCCATTCATACAATCCATTGCCGATGACTTCATCCAACAGAAGTTTGGGGGCCAGGGGTAAGACCAGGCTCGCGCCTCTGCTAATCAATACCAATAGCAAGCCAAAACTCAGCAAGCGGCGCCTTGGCCAGACGTATTGTTTAAAGGCTTCCTTTAGGGTGATTTTTTTCGGACCGTCAGATGACGGGATTGATTGTTCATCACTGGCATTTTCAGGTGCAGAGATGACATCTTGTTCTGAAGCAGCCTGCTCTTTTCCAGCTACTGTTTCTTCGTGAGAAACATTGGACGATGATGGTGTGGGTTGGTCCATAGGTTTGCAGTTTGGTGATGGTCAGGATATTGACCCGAATGATAGCTAAGACGTGACAGTCGATCCTATATTTCCTCGACAATCGATTCTCCTTTAGAAAAATCTGCACAGGTCCATTGCCAGCTTTCATGCAGCCTAATCTTTCCATTGGGAAGTTCCTCCGGCCTCGACTCACAGCGACCGGTCATAAAATCATTGTCCTGATTGAGATGCTGGTAGGTAAAAATCAGGCGACCATCTTCATGAACAATCCCGGTGATGGTCCCAAAGCGAATGTTGGTTCCCTTGTAGGTAGCCCAAAGGATATTGTCTTGCTGCCGGTAATGAAAAGTGGTTTGGCGATCGACTTCACCATTGTCTGAATTTGAAACAGCCCGGAAGTGGCGATTGTGGTAGGGCATCATGGGGAAACAATATATATTCTGATTAGCATCCTAAACGATTCAATGTACCATACTGAAGAGAATTTCGTACCTTAGATCAGATGAAAGCGTCAAAATCAGATACAAAATCACTGCCAATTCTTATCAGGGAAGGGCTCGATGATCTGGTCAGAATCTGTGAAAAGCATCAGGTTCGATATCTCTATATCATTGGCTCTGTACTACGCCCCGCAGATTTTCACCTTGATTCTGATATAGATTTCGTTTTTGCTCTTGAAGAGCGAAAGATTGAAGATGTAGTCTATAATTCAAACCTTGCATCCTTTTGGCAGAAACTTGAAGAATTGTTTGAACGCAAGGTAGATCTGATTCATGGGCCAAGCCTCAAAAACCCATACCTGATTCAGGAAATCAACCGAACAAAAGTGCGATTGTATGGACGTGAAGATCAAAAAGTTCTTGTGGGACATTCAGCATAGTATTCAACTCATTGAAGCACATCTGGATTCAATAGATGATTTACAAAGCTTTCGAGACAACGTTCTTGTTCGGGATGCTGTTGAACGCAGACTAACGATCATAGGCGAAGCCGCACACCAATTACAACGATTAGGTTTCAAACTAAGCTACTCCGATAGCCTGATCAATCGCCGAAATACCATTGTCCATCAATATGATGATTTCTCCGTCCGGTCAGTTTGGCGACACTTATAGGAAGATATTCCAGAATTAAAGAGTGAAGTCCAAAATACTCTGAACAAATAAGGGAATAGATACCCTGGTGGATTGTCGACCAGCATGCAGATCTTTGGAAAAGAATCCATAATTTCCATCATGCAGATCCAGGCACTGAATCCAGCGCAATTGCAAGCATTGATCGAATCATCTGATTTTGATCAGCTCTCAGTGGTTCCCATCAGTCGGCACCGGGCATACTCGCATATCGCCAATCCACGGGCTGAGGCGGATGATGTGGTGATGCTGATGGCGATGGAAGGCGACGAAATGCTGGGCTATTTGGGCGTATTACCGGACTGGGTATATCTCAACGGAAAAGCGTCGAAAGGCGGTTGGCTGAGTTGCATGTGGGTCAATCCCAAGACCCGCGGACAGGGCATTGGTGGAAAGCTGGTCAATGCCGCGCTGGAACACTGGAACAAAAGAATCCTGGTGACAGAATTTACCCCAGCAGCCAAACGGCTGTATGATCGAACCGAGCAGTTTGTTGATTTGACAAAACCAGTCGGCGTCCGAGCATTTCTGCGCTTCAATTCTCATGAAGTTTTGCCCCGAAAGCATGACATTTTTCAAAAGACCAAAGGCTTACTGCAAGTTGCCGACTCAGCCCTCAACATTGGGCAAAATGCATTGCTGCAATTCTGGAAGCCAGAGGTTTCGGTTGACTGGCACTATGTCGAAAGCGTCGATGCGGAGATTGATGCCTTTATTCATGCCCGACAGGCGCAGCAGGTATTTCGCCGGACGTTACGCGAACTCAATTGGATGCTCCGGCATCCCTGGGTCATCTCCGGCGATGATCCGGACAATCTGGCCGAACGCTATCACTTCTCCGCCATCGACCAACGCTTTGAATTCAAAGCCATTCGCATGGAGCAGAATGGACAGCTGGCTGGCTTCATGATTCTTGCCATCCGCAATCAGCACCTCAAGCTGCCATACTGTTACCTTGCCGCAGGCATGGAGGAAGAAGCCCTCAAGCTGATTTTCCGCCACATGAAACAGGAGCGTATCAATATGCTGAGCCTTTTTCATCCTGCACTTTCATTGGCCTTACAACAAAGAGACCGTTATCCCTTTATCCATATCCGACCGCTGCAACGGCACTATATTATCTCCAAGGTGTTTGAGCAGGATTTGGGAAGGCAAAAGAAAGTAGATATTCAGGATGGTGATGCAGATGCAGCTTTTACCTAAAACCACCAAAAGCGCTTTTTCCCTGGCAATTTCACCCACAC
>JBCBZF010000126.1:0-9513 GCA_039815525.1 Bacteroidota bacterium
GTAAAGTACTTACTGCAGGATGGGCGGCATACCATGCAGAATATTTTTACCCGTCGTTGTGCATTGATCAATAAAGAGGGCGTATGTCATCAGTGCTCCGAACTCAATGGATGGTTCAATCCCAAACAGGATCAACAAGAGGCGTTAATGAAGCTTGATCTGGTCAAGGGTTCCCGTAAATACAAACGGGATGAATTGTATGCTCTACGGGTGAAATTGGTCCAGGAAATTGACCCCTTACACTCAAAAGGGCATGTTTTGCAAGAGGCATTGATGAATTGTAATCGCATGGCAATGGGAGAAACAGAAAAAATATACTGAAAAACGCACGATCTGAAACCTATCTGTATGGGGTGGGTTTATTGATAAACTCAGTGCTATGCGTTTCACCTTTATCTTCTTTGTCGTGATGAGCCTTAGCTTTTCTCTTTCCGGACAAAACCTCAGCCAATACCAATGGGAAAATCGACTACTGGTTTGCTTATTGGCAGAAGGAAGTGAAGAAATGTTGCATATACAAGAAGAAAAACTTTCTGCTTGTGAAGCCGGTTTGAAAGACCGACAACTACTGCTACAAAAGGTCTATCCACAGCAAACTCTGTATCGGAAATTACATCGGGCTGATGCATTTGAAATCCTCTTGATAGGCTTGGACGGAGGGGTAAAAGCCAGATGGTCTGAGCCGATTGACTGCGAGGAAGTTTTTGCCCTGATCGATGGCATGCCGATGCGAAGAGCGGAGCTCAGGCGACGTAATACGCGAAACTAGGCAGTTGGACAATCAGGGATTGTCCACAGTTTCGGCAATGATCACCCCAAATTGGCCATCTTCCTGCACCCAGTTTTTTTCCGGTAAATACATGCGCGAGACAAAACCATCCAGATACAAAGCATTCTGACAGCCATGTTGGAGAAAAAAGCCGGAGAAGTCGTAGAAATTGATTGTCTCCTTAGACAGTGCAAACAACAAACGACCGTCTGGTAAGATGCCGACCCCATTGCGAAAGTGGACATTTTGTGAGCCTTCCGTAAAAATCGGGTGGCGCTTCCCGTCTATGACCAGCATAGGCCCGGATTGGGTGGCAAAGGCAATATTATCCTGCATGTGAAAGCTATCCGTTCTGGTGATGATGGCCTTTCCTTCTGTGGTCAGGTAAAAGATGCCGTTGGGTTGCAGGTAGAAATTGCCATAGTCGGATGCCTTCCGGTTGACCTTATTTTGTACTGTTCCGTTCTGAATGAACAGGCCCTGCGGACTGCCGTCTTTCAAGTACATGCCGCCATTCATGGCAAAGCGTAATGTTTCCCCTTTTTCCGTCAGTGTTTTCCGCAATCGGATAAAGTTTCCATAATTGTTATTTGCTTCATCGCGCCAGAAGAAAGTGAGTTTCTGCCGCTGGAGATCAACCACATGGGTAATGATCCGATCTGTGTCAAACTCTGTTACTGGCACAGTGGCCGTGGTCTCAGAGGATTGCGTTTGACCTTGCCCGCAGCCAAAGGCGAGCAGAATCAAGCATACATATAGATATCGCATCTTGTTGCGTCTTCAGGTTTCAGCTAGAGACACATAAGTTAGTGAGAAAATCAGTGCAAGACAGCTTTACAAGCCAAACAAAGACGGCAGCCACAGGCTCAAACCGGGAATGTAGGTAACCAATAACAAGGCAACGATCATCGCAATGAAGTAAGGCAAAAGGGGCCGCACCACTTTCTGTATGCTGGTCCCTGCTACGCCCACGCCCACAAAGAGCACCGAACCCACTGGGGGGGTACACAAACCGATGCACAGATTCAGGACCATCATGATGCCAAAGTGGGTTGGATCCATACCGAGTTCCGTCACCACCGGCAGAAAGATCGGGGTGAAGATCAGCACCGCTGGCGTCATGTCCATGAAGATTCCTACAAAGAGTAAAATCAGGTTGATGATGACCAGGATCACAAACTTATTTTCACTGATCGACAAAAGGATTTGGGTAATGTCCTGTGGGATGTTTTCGTAGGCCATGATCCAGGACATACTCATGGAGGTGCCGATCAAAAGCATCACAATAGCAGTGGTGCTGACTGAGTCGCGGAACAGTTCCGGCAGGGCTTTCCAGGAAATTTCTTTGTACCAAAAGGTCAGAATCAGACAGTACAAAACCGCGACCGCTGAGGCTTCGGTGGCGGTAAAGACGCCTGCTACAATGCCGCCAATCACAATTACCAGCAGAAAAAGACTGGGCAGTGCATCAAGAAAGGTTTTCAGAATTTGTTTGAAACTGCTGCGTTCACCCACCGCCATTTTATTCTTTTTGGCCCACATACCTGCGACCGCCATGAGAAACAGACCGGTGAGAATACCCGGCAGATAACCAGCCAGGAATAATGCCGCGACTGAAACGCCCCCACTGGCCAGGGAATACACAATCAGGACGTTGCTGGGGGGAATGACCAGTCCGGTGGTGGAGGAAGTGACATTGATCGCGGCGGCCATTTCTTTGGAAAAACCTTCGTCTTCCATGCGCTTGCCGAGCATGCTGCCCAATGCGGAGGCAGCGGCAACGGCTGAGCCGGAGATTGCGCCAAAGAGCATGGCGGCGATGATGTTGACGTAGGCCAGACCGCCAGGCAGGGCACCCACCAGGGTTTTGGCAAAGTCAATCAGCCGTCGGGCAATGCCGCCCCGATTCATCATCTGGCCCGCCAGAATGAAAAAAGGAATGGCCAGCAGCGAAAAACTGTCCAGGCCGGTGGCCATGCGTTGCGCGATGGTGGTGAAGGCCGGAACGGCCGGAATGCTCACCAGCATGGTGAAGATGCTGCTGAGACCAATGCTCCAGGCAATCGGTACACCGATGGCAAGCAGCACCAAAAAGCTCAAAACCAGGATGAATACTTCCATAAGATTTATGCTTCAACAGAAGGTGGAGACCACGTCCTGATGTGTTCGATTTTGTAATAAATTACCAGTAGGCCACTGATGGGCAGGACCGCATAGACGATGGTCATCGGGATGCGGAGGGCAGCGGAGAGCTGTCCCAGGGTTTGGGTCAGATAGAGAAGACGCAAACCGCCTAAGACCATGGCAAATAAGGCAAAGCCGATCACCAGAAGTTGGATGAAAAGCGATAAGCGTTTTTGCTGTGGCGGCGAGAGTTTGGGCATCAGCAAATCGATGGCGAGATGCTTTTGCTGGCCGGAGGCGTAAGCCGCACCCAGAATGCCGATCCAGATCAGGAGGAAGCGGGCCAATTCTTCGGTCCAGTCGGCCTGGCTTCCCAGCGCATAGCGGGTCAGTACGCCCCAGAGAACATCTACGGCCATGATCATCATCAGAAAAGCCAGAAAGCTGCCCAATATGCGGTCGATGGTTTCTTTCATGGTTTTGAGGTTAGCATGGCACTTTCATTCGTGAGGCTATCGGCTGGTGGGCGTAGCTTCTGGATCTCCTGAATGAGACGAAATTTTTCGGGCTGATCCTGATAGGCATCCAGCAGGGCGCGGGTTTTCTCCATGAAATTGCTTTTATCGGGAATGATTACTTGCACCCCAGCCGCTTTGACAGAGTCCAGTGCCATTTGTTCTGAAGCCTGCCATAGCTTTCGCTGATGGGCTTTGGCTTCATTGGCGGCTTCCTGTACCCAGATTTGTTCCTGTTCCGTCAATTGGTTCCAGGCGTAGGTGCCCATGACCAGGATGTCTGGTACCGCGGTATGTTCGTTGAGGGTGTAGTATTTGCAGACTTCGTAATGACGGGAAAAGTAAAAACTGGGCGGATTATTTTCTGCCCCATCTACCACGCCTTGCTGCAAGGCGGTATAGAGTTCGCCCCAGGAAATCGGGGTGGGTGCCCCGCCCATGCTGCGGACCAGATTCATGGCAGTTACACTTTCCATGACCCTGATTTTTTTGTCCAGGAGATCATCAGGGGAACGGATCGGCTCCTTGGCATAAAAGGATCGCTGCCCCGCGTCAAAATAGGTCAAACCCCGCAGACGAAAGGCTTCGCTTTGCTGAAGGAGACTTTGGCCGATTTTACCATCCAGTACTGAATAGGCATGTTCGCGCCCCACAAACACGTAGGGCAAACTCAGCACCTCAATGTTGGGGGCAAAATTTTCCATTACGCCGGCCGACACCTTGGTCATGGCCAAACTGCCAATTTGCAGCAGTTCAAGGCATTGACGTTCGGTACCCAATTGTTGATTGGGGTAAATTTCAATCAGCAGCGTTCCATTGGACTTTTCGGCCAATCGCGCTGCCATGAACTCCATGCCTTTGTGGACCGAATGACTGACATCCAATCCATGGGCCAATTTGAGATACTTCCGATCAGAAGAATCTGTGCAGGCGACCAAAAAGAGTAGTAGTACCCAGAGGGCGTAGGTCCTTTTTTTCATATGTCTTAATACTAACGATAGTCTAAGGTAAGGCCAATGTTCATGTTTCAATTCCCATTCACCCACCTCACTCTCGTCCTTTTCCCTAGATGAAAAGGACCAAAAATCAAGGCCAAAAAATGTGTTCACATTCCGGACTCGATTCGGGGCTGCCTACGTCACAATCGAACGCCTCCCCCGCTTTTTGGCCAAGCCACCGCGCTATGGTGCTATTCAATTCAAAATAGAACACAAACGCTTGCCTGAAATAATTATCGCGAGACCCGGCCGCTGGCATCACCAGCCATGAGTTTTTCCACTTCGGCAACGGTGCTCAGATTGGCATCGCCATAGATCGTATGCTTGAGACAACTGGCAGCTACTGCAAATTCGAGGGCTTTCTGATCATCGCCCGGATATTGAATCAAGCCATAAATCAATCCCGCCATGAAACTGTCCCCACCACCTACTCTGTCCACAATATCTGTGATCTGGTAGGTCGGTGCTTCAAAGAGCTTTTCGCCATCATACAGCACCCCAGACCAACTATTGTGAGAAGCGCTGATGGACCCTCTCAGCGTCGTGATCACTTTTTTGGCTCTTGGAAAACGGTCCATCAACTGTTTTAAAACCGAAAGATAGGCTTTCCCATCAACCGAACCGCCCTGGGTCACATCTACCGCTTCCGGATGCAGACCAAAGTGCTTTTCGGCATCTTCTTCATTGCCGAGAATGATATCGCAGCCTTCCACCAGCGCCGGCATAATCTCCCCTGGTTCCTTGCCGTATTTCCACAGTTTCTTCCGGTAGTTCAAATCAGTGGAGACGGTTACGCCCATGCGATTGGCCACCTGAATAGCTTCCAGACAAGCATCTGCTGCTCCCTGCGAAAGGGCCGGAGTGATCCCCGTCCAATGAAACCACTGGGCGTCGGCGAAGACTTTTTCCCAGTCGATCATCCCCGCTTCTATGGTGGCCATGCCAGAATGCGCCCGGTCATACACCACTTTGCTGCCCCGGCTGACAGCTCCCATTTCCAGAAAGTAGATCCCGAGACGTTCTCCGCCACGTAGCAGATGCTGCAAGCCAACACCACGTTTGCGCAATTCCATCATCGCACAATCGCCCATATCATTCTCCGGCAGGCGACTCACAAATTCGACTGGCAAACCAAATGTGGCCAGAGAAGCGGCGACATTGCTTTCTCCCCCACCATAAATCACATCAAAGGACTGCGCCTGAGAAAAACGGAGTTTACCTGGGGGGGTGAGGCGGAGCATGATTTCGCCAAAGGTTACGATTTTTTTCATGAGGAGAGGAAGCTTGTCAATCAAAGAATTTGTCAGAAGATAAATGCGAATGCTTTTGTCCAAGATAAGGACTTGCCCGGGAAGGCGAAAAGACAACCGTTCCCAGCAAGATGAGGAGTTGACCGATCGATTGGATATGTCCGAAAAATTGAAGAGTTTATCTGAAAATCGGCTGTTGATCTATGTTTCGATCGATCTTAGGCCCGGCGAACGTAAAGCATGCGAGATTGCTGGAGATGATGGCCGGGGACATGACAGAGGCAAACGAGGCATTCTCCATCCTGGGGAAACAGAACTTTCCGATCGTGCGAACCTACCTCCTGAAGAATGGTGGCAGTGATGATGATGCCCGCGAAATGCTGCAAAGTAGCCTGGTAGAGCTGGTGGAATTGGTGCGGGATCAGCGTTTGCCCCGGATTCAGAATGTACATGCCTATCTGGTGCAGATGTGCAAAAATCGTTGGCTGAACCATCAACGCAAAGCCAGACGGCAGCAAACAATGGACCCGGAAGCAAAGCAGTCCTGGGAAGATCCTGATCAGGATCCCTTCCGTCTGCTGGAAGAGGAGGACATTCGGATGTGGGTAAAAGACCTGTTGGGGAAGTTGGGGAAAAACTGCCGCCCTTTGCTGATTTGGTCCCTGGGTGAGGGCGTGGACATGAAACAGGTGGCGGAAAAACTGGATTACCAAAATGCCCAGACCGCCATGAACCTAAAAGCACGCTGCAAAAGGGAATTGCTGAAATTGGTGGGGGAGCATCCCGCTTATCAGCAGCGCATCAGTCAGATTTTGCTGGCGCAATGAATCAAACGAAATGAACGACTTAAGCAAGATACAGGCGTATTTGAACGGCAGCCTTTCCCCGGCGGAGAAGGCTGCGGTGGAGGAACGCATGCGATCAGATGCTAATTTCATGGCGGAGCTGTCGGCTGAGGTTGCCCTGCGCAGTGGTCGCAGGATGGAGTTGGAAGCAGCGGTGCAGCAAATAGATTTTGCAGAGGCCCCAAAATTGGGCAGGCGAAGGGCGCTCACCATTGCCGTAAGTGCAGCTGCGGCGGTGATTTTGCTTTGGCTGCTCTGGCGCGGATTGGATGTTCGTTCGCCTCAGGACCGCTTCTTTGAGCAGTACTTTACGCCTTTTCCCAATCTCAACAGTGTGCTTGCTCCGGATCAGGATGCCTATGATGCGGCATTTGCGCTATATGATGAAAAAGACTTCGAAGCAGCCATTGCTGCTTTTGGAGACTTAGAAGGTCTCAATCCAGTGGAGCAACAGGAAGTGGCCTTTTACACGGCGGTATCGTATCTCGCTTTGCGGGATGTGGCGGAGGCAAAGCCAATGCTGGCTCGTATCCGGCTGGAAGCCAACAACAAATATGCTGCCGAAGCGCAGTATTATCTGGTGTTGGCCCATGTCCTGGCCGGAGAGTGGGATGATGCCAGCGCATTGCTGCGGGAGACAGTCGCCGATGCGCGACTGAGTCGCAAGCGACTGAACGAAGCAAAGCAGTTGCTGGCTGATCTTGATCAGATGGATTAATTGGTGAGAGCGACCTCAGAGAGCATGATGGCCCCGGAGGGGCTTTGGAAGTGGAGCTCAATGGAGGTGATGATTCTGTCTTTGGGGAGCGGGATGAAGAAGTGGGAAAGGTAGGATTTAACCGGTCTGCCGTGAAAGACTTTGCCGAACAAAAAGTTTCCCGGTTCGAAGAAATTTTCTAAATCAATTTCAAATTCATCCCGAACAAATGGTGGCGGAATGGTGATAAGCTCTTCATGGGACTTTTCAGAGTCTTTTGCTGATATTTTGACCAGGATTTGGAGAGGCGTGAAGGAGCTGTGTGTATTACTGATTGATATGTCTGTGTAATGTTGCCCTAGCTTGATCGAGAGATATTGGTAATCTTTATAATTAACGAGAGGAGACATTGGGTAAATTCTACTTTGAGCTTTTTTCCAACTGATGGGCCAGGCTTCTACTGCATGATCCCACGGATCCAATCTGAGTTTTTGTAAAGACAGAATGATCCCTAGCAAAAAATAAGCAGTTCTGATTCGTGTATGAATATCGCTCAGTTTTTGCGTGAGTTCGATTTGCCAGGAAGGATCTTGCCAGTCAATATCATCCCGCTGTTGATCCAGAAAGCCCGCAACGAGCTTCCTGAGCTCTTCCGTGACAGAATAGCTTTTATTGCTCATGGCATGGCGATACAGGATCTCAGAGATTTTTTTCACGTACGTCTTGACTGCATCTTCCAGATCTGAGGGCTCAAATTCATACTGATTGTCTTCGATCTGGTGGAAAGTTTCAAGCATTCCTTTAATTAGGGGCACGTACCTATCAGATCTTTTAAATACTCCCGCTCTTTTTTCAATGCCTTCATATAGACTTCTTAGATTATAACTCAGCAGATGAGTAATTGATTTATCTGAGGGATGCTGAAATAAAATTCTGAGGAAGAAGGCTTCGTATTTTTGTTGTAAATCCTGTAGCGTTTCTCTTAAATGATATGGCTTTTCTTTCTGGAGGGCATCGAAAAAGGAACAAATACCAGCATAACAAATGTCGAGTGGGCGATATGATGTACCATGTTGATCTTTGCTCAGTTGGGAGGATGATTGATTTTCAAAGTAACCGTTATGATCCACATCATGTAGAATCATGCCCACTTTTAAATCGCTTGCAAAATCCCACCCATGTATGTTGGCCGTATCGTCGTCAGTGCCTGCCAGAAGAAATATTGGTAGCTTGAATTCAGTGTATTGGGCATCAAAAAATGAATTGTAAGCAGGCCCAATCATAAAAATGCCAAGGATGTTTTCTTTTGTAGCTTCAGTTTTGTCAGTGAGATAAAATGTTTCGTACCAGGTTGAGCAAATTTCAGCACTCGCGCTGTAGGTGACAAACCCAATTTTGAGAGACCTCCCAAATTTCTCATGAACATGTGCAATGATGTTTTCAAGCCGTTTCGCACGATTGATCAGGCTCTTTCTGGCAGGTATAGGTGGAAGTAGTTGTAGTTTTTTTGCATCAAGATCGACTGGATAGACGACCAGATCAAAAAGCTGATGATCGGTATCTTCTTTAAAGGCTTTTACGATTGTGTGTGAAAGTATATTGGTGCTTGGCGCATCAATCAAAATCAGCACCGCTCCCGGTCCTCCCGAAGATTCTGGGCGTGTGTACGAATGATATGCATAGGGGAAGTCAATCAAATCGACCGATGTGCCTTCTTGGTCCCCTTTCTTTACTTTTGACATGCTAAAGTTTTTCTCCTCGGTAGGTTAATCTTGACAGCATTCTGCCCCGTGGGTACCTCTCTCATCCTCTTCAAAAAGCCCTTTCCTTAATTCTTCCCCTTTTCGACATTCTTCCACATTATCATAAACCGTATCACCTGGTAATAATTCAATCAAGTCTTCTCCGGAACAATCAAAAAACCAACCTGGTTTCTGTTCAGTGTCTCCTTCCATTAAGACGCACCCATAGCTTGAAGGTCGAACCTCTTCCTCTGTGATTGAAGATGTCTGGTTTAGAACCTTGAAATACCCAAATACAGCCCCATAACTACGTTCCAGAGATATTTTTGCCTGGAATGATTCGCTTGCATCCATGAAGAAAAAAGGTGACTCAATGAGGAAGTTATCAATTCTTTGGATGTCCAATTTACTGGGAGCATCCGACTGTAGAATCTGCAGAAATACATCCCGGTCCTCTGTCCGCTTTTCGACGAATTGGAGGATCATGCTAAACAGACTTGCCCTTTGAAGTAGATTTTGATTGTTGAGATCCAAAAGTGCCATCTGGATATCTGCTGGTAGCTTTTGGACAAA
>JBCBZF010001190.1:0-2039 GCA_039815525.1 Bacteroidota bacterium
GACCCTGTCAGCCAATCGCTGCGTCCGGAGCCCAAGGGTGAAGTAGACCTTGTGCGTTTGGAAAAACTACTCAATGAAAACATTGACGCCTTCGAAGCGGAGTTGATCAATGACCGTACACAGTACGGCATCCAGTTCGTGGCCCGCGACGATACCACTGACAACTTCCTGATGTATCCCGAAGCCGAAGTTAACCCCGCGATGGGCGGTATGATTGCGCATCCCAGCCGGAAGATATACTGGAATGAGGACATTTATTTTTACACTTCCAGTTTGCCACGAGAAGAGTCCGAACCAGAGTTTTTCAGTTTTCGACTCAAAGTGGGAGACACCACAGAAGTGGCTGGCCGGCGTTTGATTCTGGAAGGTATCATCAATCTGACCAATCGTGATGATTTGGCTGACTACGATGTGGCTGCTGCTGCCCGCCTCTGGATTGAGGAAGAACAACTCCGTTATCAGGCCAATCCCATCTACACCATTGAAGGCAGAAAGCCCGGTATGATTGCAGACCGGATTGATGAGTTGGGAATGGATTTCGCTTTTGTTGACATTGATCCACAAAAAGGAGAAGCCCTCATTCAGGTGCGTTCCCAGGATCCTACGGGCGATTATGTGATCCTAAAAGCCATCAGAAAGCCCTTTATCAACTTACTTTGGTTGGGCACATTTATCCTGACAGCCGGCTTCCTCATTTCTATTTATCGAAGGATTTTGGAAGGACGAACAAGGCGGAAGTAGCTTATTCAGAACCACTTATATGATTTGCTTTCCCCGAAAAAACGATTAACTTTAGACAAGGCACTCTGCGTATGTTAGTGCATCACTGAACCTCTAAAGTAGCAGTAATATGACAATTACCTTCGATGAGCTTCGCAAAATCAAGGACAGCTTGCCGGATGGCAGCATGCACCAAATTGCCGGTAATCTCGGCATTCCTGTAGAAACGGTCAGGAACTATTTTGGTGGCAGAAACTTCAGAAACGGTGAAGCCGTTGATATTCATTTTGAACCTGGTCCAAATGGTGGGATTGTCCGCCTGGAAGACACCGCCATTTTGAACATGGCAAAATCCATTCTCGGGGAGACCAAACAAGAAGGACAAGTTGCTGCTGAATAAATTCAGGCTCCCCTACTACTCACTACTTTCGTAAAAATTGATTGGCATGGAATCATTCCATGCCTTTTGTTGTCACACTGCCATAAGGTCTGCGCCAATGTGATTTTAGCAGGATCAGAACGGTGTAATGGCGTAACTTTGTCAAAAGCTCAAATTGCTGCTGATGCGTATATTTTTCTTTAGCCTGATTTTTATCTGTGGATACACAAGTTGCCTGTTCAGCCAGGAACATTCGATTGTGTATCTCAAGACTTATGAAGACGCGGAGGTCTATATCCAGCACCAATCGGATAGCATCACCGTCTACAATTTTTGGGCGACCTGGTGCGGCCCCTGTGTGGAAGAATTGCCGCTTTTCGTGGCTTTGCAGGATAGTTTTCAAGACCAAAAACTAAGGGTCCGTCTGATCAGTTTGGACAATCCATTTCAGTGGAAAACGGTTTTGCCACCCTTTCTGGAAAAAAAGCAAATCCAACTTCCGGTTTATTATCTCGATGACCACAAATACAATCGTTGGATTGGTAAAGTGGATGAGGCGTGGACCGGTGCCATTCCTGCTACTTTGGTGGTGCGTGAGCGGGATGGCAAAACGTTTTTCAAAGAAGAAGAGTTTACCCATCAAAGACTGTTTACCTGGATTCAAGATATTTTGTCAACCCCATAAATGATTGTTACCCATGAGAAGTATTCTAATGAGTGCCGTGGCATTGCTGATGCTGTTGGGCTTTCGTGCACCAACTGGTTATGATGTTGGTGATGAAGTGGATGATTTCCGCTTAAAAAATGTAGATGGCTCCTTTGTCTCGATGGCCTCGCTTGAAGATGCCAAAGGCGTGATCATTACCTTTACCTGCAACTCCTGTCCGTATTCCAAACTGTACGAGCAGCGCATCATTGATCTGGACAATACCTTTCGCCC
>JBCBZF010000591.1:0-4625 GCA_039815525.1 Bacteroidota bacterium
CCCGAAGACAACATTGTTGTGGCCATCGTCGATCTGATGGCCGGCAGTCTGTTACATGTAGGTAAAAAAGAAGTCACCCTCAGAGAAAATGTCAAAGCGAAACACAAATTTGCGCTCCATGATATGGCAATGGGGGAGCCGGTATATATGTATGGGGTGTTGATTGGCCGGACCACACAAGACATCAAAGCGGGAGAATGCATCAACATCGACAATGTCAAACACGCTGCGGCTTCCTTTAGCGGAAAAAGCAAAAACTATCACTGGACCGCACCAGATATATCCCGCTTTCAGGATCGAAGCTTTTGGGGCTATTACCGCCAGGACGGCCAGGTGGGGACAGCCAACCACTGGCTGGTCATTCCGTTGGTATTTTGCGAGAACCGCAATGTCGACATGCTGGAAGAAGCTTTAGCGGAAAGCCTTGGGTATCAAACGCAAAAGGAATTTACGGTTGACACCCAGCGACTGATCGAAAAGTATCGTTCTGGTGCCGGAGAAGAAGAATTGCTCAACACTTCCATCATCACCACGCGCGAAGAACAATCGCAGAATAGGTTGTTTCCCAATGTTGATGGGATCAAATTCCTGAAACATGATGGGGGCTGTGGTGGAATTAGACAAGACGCAGAGACACTTTGCCGGCTATTGGCTGGTTATATCACCAATCCCAATGTTGCAGGCGCAACGGTCCTCAGTCTTGGTTGTCAAAATGCCCAAATGCAGATTCTGCAAGATGCCATTGCGGCGAAAGATCCAGATTGTGCCAAACCGGTTTATTATCTTGAACAACAGCAGGCTGGCAATGAACGGACCTTCATTGAAAGCGCCGTCAAACATACTTTTATCGGCCTGACCATTGCCAACCAAACCGAACGAAAACCCGCTCCGCTCAGCAAATTGGTTCTGGGGCTTGAATGTGGTGGTTCGGATGGGTTTTCCGGTATTTCGGCCAATCCGGCGCTTGGCTATGCGTCAGATTTGCTGACTGGACTTGGCGGCACCCCTGTTTTGTCGGAGTTTCCTGAACTCAATGGGGTAGAACAAGAGCTGATCAATCGGTGCCAGACGGAAGAAAGTGCGCAAAAGTTTGCGCACTTGATGAAGAGCTATTCGGATGCTGCCGTTGCCGTTGGATCTGGATTTGAAAACAATCCCTCACCCGGCAACATCAAAGACGGTCTGATCACTGATGCCATGAAGTCTGCTGGTGCAGCAAAAAAAGGGGGAACTTCTCCCGTCGTCGATGTATTGGATTATGCCGAGCAGGTGCAAAAACCGGGTCTTAATCTGCTGTGTACGCCTGGCAATGATGTGGAAAGCACCACGGGTCTGGCAGGTTCAGGTTGCAACCTCATCGTGTTTACAACCGGGCTGGGCACGCCCACCGGCAATCCGATTACACCAGTCATCAAACTGTCCAGCAACACGCTACTCGCTGAAAAGATGGCGGACATCATTGATGTCAATGCAGGAAGCATTATCACCGGTCAGGATACCATCGAAAGCATGGGCGAAAAGCTGTTAGATTATATCATCAAAGTTGCCAGTGGAGAAATTACGGTAAAAGCTGACCGAAATGGACAAAATGATTTCATCCCCTGGAAACGTGGCATTTCCCTTTAATCTCCAACCCACAAGAATGTGAAACCACTACGCAGAACGTCTCCTCCCATCTATACCAATCGAATCCTCCAATTTGGGGAAGGCAATTTCCTCCGCGCATTCGCGGATTGGATGGTTCATGAAATGAACCGAAAAGCGGATTTCGATGCTGGAGTGGTGGTGGTCCAGCCCATTGCAGATGGGCTGATCGATCTCCTGAATGAACAAGGAGGCTTATATACGCTTTATCAAAACGGCATCAAGAATGGCGAGGTGGTCAGTGAACATAAACTGATCGATTGCATTCAGCAAGCCATCAATCCATACGAAGACTACGGTGCATTTCTTGGGCAGGCCGAGAATCCGGATCTACGCTTTGTCATCTCAAACACCACCGAAGCCGGCATCAGTTATCACGAAAGCGATCAACTAACAGATCAGCCTCAACAGAGTTTTCCAGGAAAATTGACCGCTTTTTTGTACAGGCGCTATCAGGCATTTGAAGGTGCTTCTGACAAAGGCCTCATTCATATTCCATGTGAATTGATCAAGCATAATGGTGAGAAACTCAAAACCCTGATTTTGCAATATGCTGAAGAATGGGCTTTGGGGGACGATTTTGTCAACTGGCTCAATGACCACAATGTATTCTGCAATACCCTGGTCGACCGGATTGTACCCGGCTATCCGAAGGATCGCATGGAAGCCATTCAGGCTGAACTTGGCTACGACGACAAATTGGTAACCGAAGGAGAACAATTTCATTTGTGGGTCATCGAAGGGCCAGCAATGGTTCAGGAAGAATTTCCGGCCACCCAATGTGGGCTAAACGTCATTTTCACAGATGATATGACGCCATATCGGACCAGGAAAGTGCGGATTTTGAATGGTGCGCATACCTCCATGGTACCGGTTGGCTATTTATATGGGATTGATACGGTGCGTGAAGCAGTAGAAGATGCCATCGTTGGGCAGTTTATTCAGGAAGCCATTTTTACAGAAATCTGCCCCACACTTGATTTACCTCCGGACGAATTAAGGACTTTTGCCAATGATGTCCTGGATCGATTCCGCAATCCATACCTACAGCACGCCCTGATCAGTATTTCTCTCAATTCTGTTTCGAAGTGGAAAACAAGGGTATTGCCGTCCGTCCTGATGTATATCAAACGTAAAAATGAGATTCCGCCAAGACTTTGCTTCTCCCTGGCAGCATTGCTGGCGTTCTATAGAGCGGATCGAAACGGAGCACCCATTCCGCTTAAAGATGATCAGGCTGTTTTGGCCTACTTCGAAAAACAATGGGGTCTGTATGATTCGGGTTCCCTGTCGCTCCAGGTTCTTGTCCAGGACGTTTTATCAAAAACAGAATTTTGGGAACAGGATTTGACCCAACTGCAATCATTTTCTGAAACCATCACTGCTGACTTAGCTCTCATTCTGTCGAAAGGAATGAAAGAGAGCCTCAAATTCCACTTACATCAATCTATCGCATCATGAAATTAAAGGCACCTACTACCATTGCGCTACTCTTTTGCCTTCTACTTCCCTTCACTGCTTGTAGGCATGAAGCCCGGTCTGAACCTGAGCCGGAACCCAGTTTGGAACCATATACTCCAGAGTGGGCCTCGCTTGGCCAGCACAATGAATCACCAGAATGGTTTCAGGAAGCCAAACTGGGTATCTATTTTCATTGGGGGGTGTATTCCGTTCCCGCTTTCAAAAGTGAATGGTATCCACGTTGGATGCACCTCCCGGATCATGAAGTCCATAAGCACCATGTCGAAACCTACGGTGAATTGTCTGAGTTTGGCTATCATGATTTTGTCCCCATGTTCAAAGCAGAAAAATTTGATCCGGACGCATGGGCCGATCTGTTCCAGGCAGCGGGTGCCCGATTTGCCGGTCCCGTAGCCGAGCACCATGATGGTTTTTCGATGTGGGACAGTGAGATCACCCCCTGGAATGTGGCGGATAAAGGGCCGAAGCGCGACATTACCGGAGAGCTGAAACAGTCCATCTCTGATCGGGGCATGAAATTCATCGCCACCTTTCATCACTCCAAAAACCTACAGCGCAGTGAAAAGCTTGGAGAAGAAGATCCCAAAAGTCACTTCCCCTATTTCGACAATATGCCGCCCAGCTCGGATGACCCTGAGCTTCAGTATATGTACGGCAATATGGAGCCAGAGAAATGGTATCAGGAAGTATGGCTGGGGAAATTAAAAGAAGTGGTTGATAAATACAGTCCCGATATTGTTTGGTTTGATTATGTATTGGGAGACATTACAGAAAAATACCGCAAGGAATTTGCAGCCTATTATCTCAATAAAGCCAATGAAACGGATCAGGAAGTGGTGCTGGTCCGGAAGCAAAATGACCTGCCGCTCAACATGAGTGTACATGATATCGAGCAATCCCGTAAGAATAAAATTGGGAACAAGACCTGGATGACGGATGCGACCATTAGCGACGGCAGTTGGTGCTACACCAACAATCTGGGGGTGAAAAATGCGAAGGATGTCCTCCATGTCCTGATTGATATTACCAGTAAAAATGGCGTCCTCCTCCTCAATATCTCTCCCAAAGCTGACGGCACCATCCCTGAAAATCAGCGGAAAAGTCTCTTACAAATGGGGGACTGGCTCAAGAAATATGGAGAAGCCATTTACGGTACAGAAGCCTGGTATACCTTTGGAGAAGGCCCCACCAAACAGCCAGACGGTCATTTCAAAAACCACCATTCTTATCAAAAACTGCGGTACACCAATCAGGACATTCGCTACACCACCAAGGATTACGATATCTACGCCATCGTTCTGGGCAATACCACCCCGGGTCAGAATCTTTTGCTGGAATCTTTTGCAAATGATAAGATTGAGGATAAAGTAACCATTGAGAAGGTCAGCTTCCTGGGGAGCGAGGAAGCCATTACATGGGAGTTAACAGAAAATGGTCTTTCTCTGATTGCCCCTGCGCAAGAAATTGATGATATGGCAACGGTTGTCAAAATCACCATA
>JBCBZF010000325.1:0-6671 GCA_039815525.1 Bacteroidota bacterium
CCTGCCCCCCCCCCCTGACCGCATTTGGTGAATGTGAATCCCAGATTCATACCATTACGGTCACAAGAACCGAGGAGGAATGTGGGGAAGACACCGATTCTGTTACGGTTTGGTTTGCGACCAATATTGCCGGTCCATACGAACAGATACGGACCTTCGGCTATGATGAATTCGACGCGGCCAATCAATTCAGTTTTGAACGTGCGTTTTTCGAAGGCAATACCTTCGCTGGTTGTTATGTAACCACTGCCACTGATACGCTTGGCAATGAGAGCGAGTTCAGCGATCCGGCTTGTGTCAATTTCTGCCCGAGACTGATCATGGCCAATGTCTTCAGCCCCAATGACGATGGCATCAATGATGTCTTTATTCCGGTGGTCTATCAGGATGTGGTCTTGCGAGATTTCCAGGTTTTTGATCGCTGGGGCAGAAAATTTCACACTGAAACTGGAAATCTGCAACAACTTTGGAACGGACAGGTTGATGGTACAAATAACATGGCTCGAGAAGGCGTGTACTATTATTATATTCGCTACGAAGAGTTGGACCTGAGTGGCAATCGTACCGTGGAAAAGCGGGGTTGGGTGATGCTGGTACGATAAGCAATGGTCCGTCAATCTGAGGGATATGCCGAACGAAATGCTTTAGGAAAATAAAAGTATTTCACTTCCCGGCATGCCTTCAAAATCAATGGTTCGGGCTAACAAAAAATTCCCAAACTACTTTCATTTGAGTATATGTTTACCGGAATCATCAAACATTTAGGAGAAATACGCGCGGTTCGTTCGGAAGGGACGAACCGCGTGTTTGATATGTTCACCTCCTTCGATGAGGCGATACACGTCGATCAGAGCATTTCGCACGATGGTGTGTGCTTGACGGTGGAATCCATCCTGGAAGAGCAGGACGGAGGCACTTTATACAGCCTCACCGCAGTAGAAGAAACCCTGACCAAAACCAGTTTGGAGCAGTGGGAGCTTGGTCGTGTCGTCAATGTCGAGCTCTGCCTGCAGGCAGGCGCACGTCTGGATGGGCACTTTGTCCAGGGACATGTGGATACGACCGGAACGGTCCGGCGGGTAGAGCTGCGGGATGGCTCCTGGCTGTTTGAATTTCGCTTTGATCCAAAGCATCGAAATCTCGTTGTTGACCGTGGTTCGATTTGTGTCAATGGCGTCAGCCTGACGGTGGTCGATGCCATGGAAGATGGCTTTACGGTCACCATCATTCCTTTTACCTATGAACATACCTCCTTCCGATCGCTTAAGGAAGGGGATACCGTCAATCTGGAGTTTGACATACTGGGTAAGTATATGCTCCGCATCATGGAATCGAGACTGGTCTCTTAGATGAAACGGGAGGAATTCATCAAAAAGGGCCTCGCTGCTGGTGCGATACTGGGCCTGGCAGGTGCCGGCGGTTGCAGTCTTTTCGACGATCCGGAGATGAAAGTCTGCCTCCAATCCGAGGTGCCAGAAGACGGCTTTTTTCTGAGCCGATTCAACCGCAAGCAGATATTCCTGACGTATCTCGAAGGCGAGCTAGTCATTTTTAGCTTAATTTGCCGCCATAAACAATGTACCGTCAAATGGATCGCTGATGACAAACAATTTGCTTGTCCCTGCCATGATGGCCTGTATGATCAGTACGGGGAAGTCATCGATGGACCACCGCCTGGGCCGCTCCATCGTTTCAAACATGAAATCCGCAACGGGGCGATTTGGGTGTTGAATGAAAAATTGAATGGATAGCCACTATTCCGGAGTAGCCTGGTTACGATCCTTCCGCCTTTGATACATCGGCAGACCTTTTTCATAGCCCAACTCTTCAAAAAAATCTTCATTCCCACTTTGAACCCCAAATGCCAGAGATGAAGGTGAATGCGCCCATAGTTTTTCCATCAGTGCTTTTCCAATCCCCATTTTCTGATAAGCGGGATCAACCAGAATTTCCGGGATGGTACTGAAGAAATAACCATCAGTGAGCAAACGGGCGCAGCCAATCAGGATATCGCCATCCCAGGCAGTGAAGTTTTGCGTGTTCTCAAGCGCGGTCGCAGCTTTATTTGGATTATACGCACCTGGCCAGACCTTTTGTACCAGGTTTAGGAAATCCCGGACAGCCAAATGGGAATCAGGTGCATTGATGGTTATTTTGGTCATACCATGCGGGTTCAAATCCTTGCGATCAAACGCATAAACTCTTCCTTTTTTCGGCGGGAAATGTCCACATGATCGCCATTGCGCATGATCACATAACCGCCTTCACCCCTGACATAGCGCGCGACTTGATTGAGATTAATCAGGTTGGAATGGTGCACCCGACAGTAGGTTCGCGGACTGAGGATGCTCTCAAAGTCCTTCAAACTTTTGGATACCAGCAGGTCTTTCTTCTGATCTAAAAACAGCCTGGTGTAACTTCCTTCAGCCTGACAATAGATGATGTCCTGAATGTCCAGAAAGACCATTCCCTCTGCCACAGGAACGGCTAATTTCCCATCTTTCCCAAGACGATGTTTGACATTGTGCAAAACATCCTGATAAGGCGGAGCTATTTGTCCCTCCCGGGCGATTTCCACCCGCCCAACTGCTGAGACCAACTCATCAATGTCAACCGGTTTCATCAGGTAATCCAACGCAGAAAAGCGGATGGCCCGGATGGCATATTTGTCATGGGCGGTTACAAAGATGGTTTGAAAGCGAGCTTCTGGAAACTTACCCAACAAATCAAATCCACTCATGTGTGGCATTTGCACATCCAGGAAGATTAGATCAGGATCAGCTTGCTCAATCGCATCAATCCCCTTTATGGGCCCATCACAACTGGCGATTATCTCTACCTGCGGGCAGAATTTCTGCAAGGAGAGCCGCAGGCTTTCACGTGCATCCTCCTCGTCGTCTATGATGATGGATCGAATCATTTTCCGCCACTTATTGGTCGTTGCCCACCACTTATCAACTCGGATTAAGAGAAAGACAGCTTTCAGGCTAGCATCAGAAAGAAAATTAATGATTTTACATGAAAACGATCCCCTATCTGGCCGGAAACACAGCGATATACCTGGTATTTGGCCTGCTGCTCGGTCTCAGTGCCTGCAAAAAAGAAGTTGATCCTCCTCAGCCCAATCGCCCACCAGCTACGTTCAGGGTTGAGGTAATGCCTGCCCTTACCTCTGCCAGTCTTTCCTGGACGACCGCCACTGATCCGGATGGCGATGCAGTGAGTTATACGGTGGTACTGGGCTCTCAAACGCTGGTTGAAGACATCAGTCAGAATGCCTACGAATTGACGGGGCTTGATCCCGATGCCGAATACAGTGGTAGTATCACGGCTTCCGACCCGGAAGGACTCAGCAAGAAGATAGATTTTTCCTTTCGTACTGAGATGATTCCCAATGAAGCACCCGCAGCTTTTACTCTACTCGAACCAAAGACTGATACACGATCGGTTCTTCTCTCCCCAACTCTCAGTTGGGAAGCCAGTTCTGATCCCGACGGGGACATTGTCAGCTATGATGTCTATTTGGATCAAAGTGCCACTCCCTCTACCCTGATTGCTGAGGACAAAAGCAGCCTGACCCATCAGCTCAGTGATCTCATGGAAGAAACAACCTATTACTGGAAAGTCGTCGCAAAGGACGGTAAAGGAGGTGAAACCGAAAGCAGTGTGTCTTTCTTTACCACCAGAGCCATTGTGACAGCCAGTGCACCAACGGTCGCTCCCTGGGATGCACGCGGTGGCCATACAGTGGTAGAATTCAATGGGAAACTATGGGTAATAGGGGGAAATAGCTGTTGTGGTGGCCGCTACAATGATGTTTGGTCCAGTGCAGATGGACTTAGTTGGACGGAGGAAACTGCCAGTGCTCAGTTTCCGGCCCGAACGGTTCACGCCGCCACTGTTTACGACGGCAAAATCTGGATTTCAGGTGGAAATTCGTCTTACACCAGTGGCAATGAATTTGCCGATGTCTGGTCTAGCCCAGATGGTATCACCTGGACGGAAGTCACCAGCAATGCAGCTTTTTCCGCACGTTACAGCCATATCATGACTAGCTATGGCGGAAAAATGTGGGTTTTTGGTGGGAGGAATGTAGCCAATGACCTTCCGACCAATCAGGCGTGGAGTTCAACCGATGGCAGCAACTGGACCCTGGAAAGCAATGACATTGGGATTGCCATCAATTCATTGGGCGAGTTGATCACTCACCGCGACACGCTCTGGTATATTGGCGGATACAATGACAATGTACGTTGGAGTGTTGATGGGCTGACCTGGACCAATCGTACCAATGAAGCCGCTTTTGGGGACAGACTGCAACATGCTTGTGTTTCCCATGATGACCGGATGTGGCTCCTCACCGGCTCGCTCGCCTCAAATGCCACCGCAGAGCTGCCGGATGTATGGTACTCCGATGATGGCGCCCGCTGGATTGAGGCCGCAGCCAATGCCAACTTTGTCCCGGTCGCAGAATCCAGAGCGGTTTCCTTTAATGGGACCCTCTGGCTGCTCGGTGGCAGTGGCGGTTTCCAGAGCTTCTATGTCTCGAATGAGATCTACAGCTTCGAATGAAGAGCTCAAGTGGTCTCAGACAATATGCTCGCGACTGCCTTTATCCCACATTCGTTTCGAAGGTAAATACGATCGGTCCGCGATCTGGTGTATTTTGCATCGCTCGCGGACCAATGCTACCTCAAATCGGAATCATCACTTCAACTCTCGTCCCACGTGCTGCATTGGTTTCATCTTTTAAATCGATGATTTCGATGAGTTTCCGGATTGGTCCATTGTGCATCAGATTCAGTCGCTCCCGTGTAAGTTTCAGTGCCATTGACTGATGAGAGACAGTCGCATTGCGTTTTAGCTCAAGCGCTTTCTCCCGTCCTATGCCATTGTCCTCAATGGAACACCGCAAGAAGTCTGCTTCCTCTTTCATCCGAATCGTCAAACGTCCCTCTTTGCTATCCTTGTGCATCAACCCATGCCAGATGGCATTTTCGATGAAAGGCTGCAACATCATAGATGGTACGTCAATATCGTCCTGATCCAGCTCTTCATCTATGTCAAATTGATAGGCAATTCTTCCTTTAAATCGTTGGGCTTCTAATTCAATATAGGTTGTCAGCATCTCCAATTCCTCCCGCAAACTAATGGTTTTCTTTTCCGAATGTTCCAGGATCATTCGGACCAATCGGGAAAACTTGGTCAGATTTCGCACCGCCTGTTCATTCTTATCTTCCAAAATCAGACGGTTGATGGAATTCATGCTATTGAAAATAAAATGCGGATTCATCTGGGCCCGCAAAGCTTTTAGTTCTAACTCGGTGAGACTTTGTTGGTATTCAGAGGCTTTGATCGCTTCATTCTTGGCGGCCAAAAGTTGTTGATTGGCCAATTTCCTTTGTTGTGCCGTCCAAATCAGAAAAGCGATGATTCCCAGCAGGAACAGCCCTCCTACCAGGGTATATCGGATGAAGGCGGCATTGCGCAAAGCAGCATCTTTGGCTTCATTCTGGGCACTGAGCAAAGCAATTTGGGCTTCCTTTTTCTCTGTCTCATATCGCTTGGTCAGTTCCTGCACTTTATCTCTTTTTTCTGCGGAAAAAATGGAATCACGCAGCTCTTCAGTGCTGAGAGCATATTGATAGGCAGTTTTGTATTGAGCGAGAGCGGCATAAGTTTCCCGGAGATCATGGTGCGCATCAGACAAAAAATCCTGCGCATCAATCTTTTCGGCCAAAGCTTTTGCTTCCAGATAATACGGCAGGGCCATTCGGGGATTTCCCATGTCCAGCAGGGTTCTCCCGACGAGGTTCAGATTAGAGATTAAATGAATTTTCTGGCCTAGCTCCCGGCGAATTTCGAGGGCTTTTAACTGGTAATCGAGGGCTTTTCCGTATTCCTTCTTCCGATGATAAACTGTCCCAAGGTTCATCATCTGAAAGCCTATTCCCCAATTGAGCCCCAGCCTCTGATCAATTTCCAGTACTTCCTCGAACAGTCTGAGAGCCTGATCAACCGAATCCATTTGCAGGTAACAGGACCCCAAATTGCTCATCGCATTTGCTTTTCGCTCCTCATTACCATGCGCCTCCGCGATCTGAATCGCCTTTTGATAAGCCGGGATGGCTTGCTGATGATTGCCCATGCTCAACTGCATATACCCGATGCTGTTCCAGACCGGTCCTGCGCTGGGACTGTTTTTTCGTTCAAAGTAGCGGAGTACTTCATAATGGGATGCCAGGGCTTCATCCAGACGACCTAAATCGCCAATGATCATACCGAGCAAATACTTTTGATTGACACTTCTGGTACTGTCCCGGCCACGTAAAAAGCTTTCCTGACTCATTCTGGCGTGATACATTGCTGTGTCCAACTCCCCCTGATTCCAATAGGTTATCGCCAATTCAGCATGCCCACATCCAAGGCCGTACAAATAATCCATTTCACCAGATAATTCAAGCACTTTTCGCCCATACAGAATCGCACTGTCAATCTCGTTTTCATGCTGAAAAGCCTGATTCAGCTTCACCATATGAAGGATAGACTGGGTATCAGGCTGACTGATCAACAGCTTTCTCAAGCTGTCAATTTGTGGCGTCTGCCCCCAGGCAATATTCACGCGCGCGAGGCGTTTCGGCACGTGTCCTACATTTCCAAGGTTGCGGTCG
>JBCBZF010001163.1:0-2122 GCA_039815525.1 Bacteroidota bacterium
CCATCGCCATTGAAATCACCTACATGTGCCGAAAAGTCCCACCAGTTCGTTTGGCCATTGTCATATTGAAAGCCATAATCTCTCACTTTGGTCTCATTGCTAAAATGACCTTCTCCATCTCCATACATGATGGAGACATGGTTTTTGTCCTGATGCCGTTGATTGAACAAGATATCTGGAATGCCGTCACCGTTAAAATCGCCGGAATGGCTTTCTATTTTGCTGGCTGACCAGGGATTGATGCCGGCTCCATGGGCAATGGTATCCCGTACCAAAAACGTAAAGCCACCCGCCTGGGTGCAGTTTCCCGGACAATCAATCCGACAGCTTGGGTTTTCAACGCAAGGATCAATCCGTGGTGGCTCGGGGGGATCACTACAATTACTTCCGATTAAGATGATGGTGAGAAAGCAAAGCGGAATCAATTTGGGGATGATGTCAGAGACAAGATGTTTTCTAGTTCGCATGATGAGAAGATGTTTTTTGCATAAATCAGTGGATTAGACGCCAACGTCTAAGATCCATCAGGAGACAAGGCTAGCTTGTGATCACATCTCAAAACTATCACCATGATGTCTTCTGAAACATCCCCTCAAAAGGGTATAATGACCCATCAATTCCACAAGTTCTGGTTGAAAATCACCGCCATCGTGGTTGGCTCCTTTGGCCCGGTATTCTTTCTGGGGACAATGGTCGCAACCATGGAACCCGCTCGCCTGACCCTTGACATTCTGAGCTGGCCCCTTGACGGAATGACCACCTACGCATCTCCGGATACCCGATTTTTATCCGCTCTGACCGGAGGCTTTTTATTTGGCTGGGGCATGATGATCTGGTTTTTATCGGTTTGGGTCTATGATAAAGCACCGGAAGGGGTGCGTCGCGCGGTGCTAATCGGTATTGTATCCTGGTTTTTCCTGGACAGTACAGGTTCAATTGCTTCTGGTAATGCGTCCAATGTATTCTTCAATGTACTGGTTTTATTACTTGCAGTCGGACCACTCTGGCGGCCAGCCAAACGCTAGAAAAGAGGCGATGCCCCATGTGATCAATTCGCGTTTTTGATAAAATCAGTCCGGTGTTCATGATCATGATTTTTCTTCCTGGCTGGCATGAATTTTGAGCTATTTTGAAGATATTGATATTGTATTTTTTCGTACAATTATTTTTTTGGACAAAACCTCCCTGATAAGAGTATCACGACGAAGGAAAAAATCAATGAAAGGGACTCATTTTGTCTTAATCACGCTCTTATTCTTATTCTCCTGTCAAAAAAATGAACTGCCTGATCCTGGACAGTATGACGCCGAGCTTGAAGCCTTATTGATCAGGCAGGGGGGCGTTGACCGTTTCCGGATTCCTGATTCGGATGATTTTGATAAGATTCCGCAGGATCCGCTCAATCCGATCACTTCTGCCAAGGTACAGTTGGGGCAAAAACTCTTTCATGAGACCATGATTGCCGTCAACCCTCGTATGCCAGTCAGCATGGGGACCTACTCCTGTGCCAGCTGTCATCATCAGGCGGCTGGTTTCCAGGCAGGGATCAAGCAGGGTATCGGCGAAGGCGGAACTGGTTTTGGCGTAGCAGGAGAAGGCCGTCTGCCCGCTGCCAATTTCCCCTTTGACTCACTGGATGTCCAACCCATCCGCAGTCCTTCGGTTCTTAACACCGCCTTTCAGGAGGTCATGCTGTGGAATGGTCAATTTGGGGCCACCGGCCTCAATGAAGGCACCCGCTATGCCTGGAAAGAAGGAACGCCCATTGCCACCAATCAACTTGGCTATGAAGGTCTGGAAATTCAGGCCATTGCGGGTATGGGCGTGCACCGTCTGGACATCAAACAGCCCGATTTTACAGGCAATGATTATGCGGCTTTGTTTGCGGAAGCCTTCCCCAATATGAGTCTGGAGGAAATGTATTCCAAAGAAGCCGCTGGTCTGGCTATAGCGGCTTACGAACGCACAGTTCTTGCCAATGAAGCACCCTTCCAATCTTGGCTGAAAGGCGAAAAGGCAGCGATGAATGATCAGGAAAAAAGAGGGGCGCTGCTGTTCTTTGGTGATGCTGGCTGTGTCAATTGCCACAATACCGCAGGTTTGAGTGGGCGATCTTTCGCCG
>JBCBZF010000175.1:0-8683 GCA_039815525.1 Bacteroidota bacterium
CCGCAACAATGAAACAAATTAGTATCTTTTTGTTCACCGCGTTTTTGAGCTGTGCCGCAATGGGTAAAAGCTACATTCCCTATTTTCAACTGTGCAATGATGCAGATCGGGACATGTATCACAAACAATATGATTCTGCCCTGGTAAAACTGGAAAAAGCCTTTAATCTGGTCGAATATGTCCATTCAGACAGCTATAAAAAGGCCAGTGAATGTGCAGCACTGACCGAAGATTTCTCCAAAGCATACCAATATGCGAAAAAGGCGATCCTGAATGGATATACCTTCCCTTTCTGGAAAGGAAAGAAGCTGAAAAAGATGCGCAAAACCGAGTGGTACACAATGCTCGTGGATAGTAGCTCTCATTGGAAAAACCAACACTTTTCTTCTATCAACATCGCTTACAAAGAAGTCATCGACAGCTTATACTACCTCGACCAACGGATCGTCAGAAATAACCAGCAGGTCAAGGGCGACTATAACATTGATCCCCAAACACTTCCAGAGGAAATCTATGATCTGGATACCAGTATTTTCCAAACGCTCTTGTCCCATATCGAGCAATATGGCTTCCCGTCAGAGCAGACCGTTGGACGGCAAGCCTCGATTGATGTAGGCATCATTTTTCATCATAACGTAAGACTGCCAGAGAATCATGCTTATCTCCCCATGATGGAAGAAGCATTGAAGAAGGGAGAATTTAGTCCCCATCGGTTTGCCTGGATGTACGATCAGGGGAAAAGGATGAAGGGAGAATCTCCAAAATTTTATTTTGGGGCAGGCACACCTGAGACGCTCAGTCAGCAAGAGAAAGATGAAGTTGACGCATTACGTAAAAAGTATGGCATTAAGCCCATCGCCTCAACGAAGGTTAAGACCAACGGCAAAAGGGTCACAACCCTGTATCTATGGTAATGAAGATTGAAAACGGCCATTTTCTTCTACTGAGACACATTGGAAAGAAGGGCTTGTTGCATACGTAAATGCCGGTATCACCTTCAGGTGAGCAAGCCTTTTTTCATTCCATTCACCGGCAGCAATGCCGGTGTTTTTCACCCCAGACTGATTCGTCGCAGTTGATCCAAAAAGGCTTCCTTCCGATTGGCAGCCACCGAGAGACGCTTCCCATTGACCATTTCTGCCTGATGCGACTTCCCGCGAAAGACTTTGACGACATGCAATAGATTGACGAGATACGAACGATGTATCCGGCAAAAGTCGTAACCTCCAAGAATCTTTTCATATTCAATGAGACTTTTGGCAACCACACGCATCTCCGCGGTGGCGAGATACAGACAAGTATAATTGGAGTCGGCCTCACACCACAAAACTTGATTCAGGGGAATGTATTCCATGCCTTCCCGTGTAAAAATGCTTAGGCGGGGTGCTGTCATAACATTGTTCCTGCATGGAGTTGTCTGCCAGGCCTTTTCGATGGCCACGCGGACCTGCTCCTGCCGCAAAGGCTTTTGTAGAATGCTGCTGGCCAGGCAGGCAATCCGGATCTCACAATTGGCCTGCTCACTGAGGAAAATGATCGGAACCCCAGTCTGAACCAATATGTCTTCAAGGCTGGCTGTAAGCAGCTCTACTTCCACGATCAGAACTACCGCGTTCCTGAAGCTAAGCATCTGTGTGATGTTTGATTGGTTGACGGTTTCCATTCCCATCCCCAGAGTTGCCAATGCACGATGTAAATACTTATGCACCTGTTGATCGTGGCTCCATAGCAAAGCAAGGCTTTCCGATTGACGTTTCATCTGATTGTGCTTTCATCTTTGGTCGAAATCTGGTGCGAAAGGTCGCCTTTACACAATCGGCTGCCACACTCACTGGATAGAAAGACGGATTGGCGGAATGGCAATTGGAACACATCGATCCATATAGCATTATTGTGATCAAACAGCACTTTTTCATTCAACCATATTTTTTAAACACAATTTTTTCCATGAAAATTCAACGATTTTTTTTCACAGCGGCCCTGATCGCGGGCCTTGGACTGACCGCTTGCCAGCAGGAGGAGGCAGTCGCACCGATGCAGCAGGTTTCAGAAGAAGCCACACTTTCTGCACCCGCCATTGTTCTTGATTATGTAACACTTGATCGGGAGCAAGGGCAAAAAGCCTTTGACACCGAAACGGAGATGCTCAATTGGGTAGAGGAGAACTTACCAGAATCCTACGCTTCCGTTCGGGATAAAATGGAGGCTTTGGCCAGGGAGCAAGCATTCATTGAAGCAGAAGGCTTAGCGGAGCTACCGGAAGACCATCCCAAAGTATTGGCGTACCGGGAACATTTGGCCCGCACCTACGGCAACAATGCCCGCCTGTCGACTGGCTCATTGTCAGACAATGGCAGTGTCATCACCGCCGTACTGATCCCTAACCCAGCCATGACCAATGCCACCCGCAACCGGGCGGACGAATTCTTCGCGCTCATCCCGGGAACGTCCGCTTTCTGCGACCGGACCTGGTTTCGTGGACGCCCCAAACGCATTTGCGTAACCCCCATTCCCTGGGTGTTCAACTTCGGGACCATCAATGCGATTTACGATTTTGATTTCAGGAACAGGACGGAATCTTTCTTCTAATCCTGTCCATTTAACGTGGCCAGGTCCATCCTTTAGCAGGCCTGGCCACTTTTCTATTCTCCCTTGATCATTACTTCGCGCCCTGTGTCTGCAGCTTTGAGAATCGCCTGCACGATCCGAATGTCTTGTAATCCTTCCTCCCCACCCACTTTTACGGGTTTGTTATCCTGAATGCTCTGGGCAAAATCATCCATGTGCAGGGCCTGCTGATTCACTTCAGGGAAATCCAATGGTTCATTCATTTTGTAGCCATTCAATCGCCCGGCCCCAAAGGCAGGCTTTAATCCAAACCATCCCTGATAACAGCCCACCCGTAAATGATCGGTGTAGGAAGAGTAGGTGGTGGTGTGATTGGACATCGCACCGGAAGGGAAGCGAAATTGCCAGCTAATGCTTTCGTAAATGTCTTTGAAGCGCTTTTTGTCCCGAATCACCCCTTGAGCAGTGACCGATAGCGGTTCCTCACCAGTGATGTAACGAGCCGCCTGGATAGGATACACTCCCAAATCCATGATGGCCCCTCCCCCACCCTTGGCCTTGTCAAGTCGCCAATGCGTCGGATCAGGCATGTGATATCCCAGACTCCCTTCAATCAGGTTGATCGGTCCGAAAGGCTTTTCTTTTCCCAGACGCATCAGCTCCTGATGCAAAGGCTCATAGTGCAGCCGGTAGCCGACAGAGAGCAAGCGATTGGCTTGTTGAGCGGCATCGATCATCTGCTGGCATTCGGCTGGGTTCATGGCCATGGGTTTTTCACAGATGACATGTTTTCCTGCCTTCAGGGCCCGAATGCTGTATTCGGCATGCATAAAATTGGGTAGAACATTGTATTTGATGTCATTGGCGGTTTTGTCGGAAATCTTATCAAAACTATAATAGTCTTAAATTTTCTCCTGCGGCAGGTCAAACGACCGGCTCCATTCTGCAGCCTTTTCCGGACTACCCGTAACGATACCAGTGAGTTTGACCCTTTGGCAATGTCCCAAAGCGGACTTCAGCACCAACTGACTGTATCGCCCCAAACCGACCAACGCAATCCCCAGTTTTTCCTCTTCTGCAATCGGCTGGTGGGCAGAAAAAAGTGGATGAGCAAACAGACCAGCAGTGGTGGTCAGGACGATCTTCTTGAGGGCAGCTCTTCGGTCAGAAGAATATGATTGATTTGTGGACATCTGTCTTTTTCCTTGAAAGTAAGAAAGTGACCAAGACGAAGCTTGCGGAAACAAAAATTCGCACCTTATTCACACGAAACTCTATTTCTGCATTTTTCCGCCGCCTTTTTCTCCGTAATTTTCCTACCTATGAAGAACACTTTTTTGCTGATTGGGCTATTGGGAATATGGCTAAGCGGCTGGAGTCAGGAAAGCGGTTTTACCAGGAAGGATAGCCTGCGGGGTATGCTGACGCCGCTCAGAACTTGTTTCGATGTCACCTATTACGACCTGGAAATAAAGCTGGACAGTCGTCTGCGGCGAATTGCGGGTATCAACCGCATCCATTTTACCGCTCAGACCAATTTCGACAAACTCCAGCTCGACTTATTTGCCAATATGGACATTGCCGAAATCCGGTGGCGGGGGGATCGCATCCCTTTTCGTCGCGAGTTTGATGCGGTCATGGTACAGTTTCCCAGTCAGATTCGGGAGAACAGTAAACACATGCTTGAAGTCATGTACTCCGGCAGTCCGGTAGAGGCGGTCAAACCACCCTGGGATGGAGGCTTTATCTGGAAGAAAGATGAACGACAACGAGATTGGATTGGGGTAGCCTGTGAAGGTCTGGGAGCCAGTGCGTGGTGGCCGCTGAAAGATCATCTGTCAGATGAGCCTGATTCTATGCAGATTTCGGTGGTCTACCCACGCGAATACACGGTTGTCAGCAATGGAAAACTTCGTTCAGTGGAAGAACAACCAGGGGAATTTCGCAAATGGACCTATTTCGTAGGCAATCCGATCAACTCCTACAATGTCAGCATTTACATTGGTGATTATGTGGAGATACAGGATACCTACCAGAACAAAAGCGGGACCCACCCTTTGACCTATCACGTGCTGCGGACCAATCGTTCCAAAGCAGAAAAGCATTTTGCACAAGTCAAACGCATGCTGGCTTGCTTTGAAAAGCACTTTGGGGAATATCCATTCTGGGAAGATGGCTACCGTCTCATCGAAACCAGCTACTGGGGTATGGAACACCAAAGTGGCATTGCATACGGCAATCAGTATCGAAACAATGCCTTTGGCTTTGACTTCATCATTGTGCACGAGTCAGGGCATGAATGGTTTGGGAATTCCATGAGCGTGGCCGACCATGCTGATATGTGGATTCATGAAGCGTTCACCACCTATGCGGAAGCCATTTATGTGGAACATTTTCACGGCTATGATCGATCGATCGAATATCTCAACACCCAGCGCCCCCTGATTGCCAATAAAGTCCCGCTGGTTGGGCCTAAAGGGGTCAATTATGACAAATGGCCGGAAGCAGACATCTATTATAAGGGTAGCTGGATGTTGCATACCCTCCGCAAAGCGATCGATGATGACGAACGCTGGTTTGACCTGATCCATGATTTCTCAACCGACCATCGCTCTCAGGCCATGGATACCGAAAAAGTGGTTGAGTATTTCAACTGGAAAATGGGGGAAAACTACGATTGGTTCTTCAATCAATATCTCCATCATACCCGCTTACCGGTTTTGGAATATGGGTTTGAAAAAAAGGGTAAAAAAGCAGCCATGCGCTATCGTTGGGTAGCAGAAGATCCCGATTTTCAGCTCCCGGTAACCATGTATATCCAGGGAGAAGAAGAAAAAATATATCCAACCACTGAGTGGAAACGTTTCTATGAAAAAGGTCTCAATGACCGGAGTGTAACTTTTGATGCGAATGAAGGATTGTTTGAGTGGCAAAAAGTGCAGTAGCCTGCTGCTGTTGTATTGGTTGTGCCTGTCGCTGGCGCAGGCCAGCCCGGCAGTGGATATTTATTACGACGACTTTGTCTATGATGACAAGATTCGGACGGTCCAACTCTATCGCGGAGAAGCCCAGGCTTCCTATCCCATCTTATTTCGCGGCCAAAGCTTGCCTTTGACCCTGGAATTTGACGAACTGCTGGACCCGGATGAGTTGGAAAGCAATTTCTTCGTGGATTTCATTAGCTGTGATGCTTTCTGGAATCCGAGTGGGGTCATGCCGATCGAATTTTATGAAGGCTTTACCCAAAAGCGCATTGATCTGTTTCGCCGCTCTGAATTCACCAAAGTGCCCTATGTTCACTATCAATTCAGTTTTCCCCAACAAAATGAGGGCTTCAAACGCAGCGGCAATTTTATCCTGAAAGTCTATCGCGAAACCGATCCCGATGAAGTGATTCTCACCCGGCGCTTTGTGGTAGTCGATCGCAAAGCCTCTATCCAATCTACATTCAACCTCCAAAACGGCGCCCTACAACGCATCCTGCTGGATCAGTTACGTTTTGAAGTAGCGACCCCAGGCTTGCGCGTGGTCAACCCCGCCAATGATTTGGTCGTCCAGGTGATGCAAAACTTTCGCTGGGACAACGCCTTCCGCCCGCTACAACCCCGCTTCGCACGGGAAGACAATTTTGAATACCTCATCAACCTACGCAGAGCCTTTGGTAGTGGCAGCGAATTCCGTCTCCACGACATTCGCTCTACCCGTTTATTTGGGCAATCAGTAGAGAAAATTGAAGAATCTCTCGAAGGCGATCAGGTCTATCTGTTTCCTGATGAACGCAGAGACCGCTCCGAGATTCGCAACCGAAATGATCTCAATGGCAGCTTCCTGATTCAGGTCAATGAATGGCCCAATGATGATATTCAGGCTGATTATGTCAACAATCTATTCCGCCTCGAATTTGATCAGGTGGTGGATAAGGGCGGCATCTATCTGTATGGAAAAATGACGGATTGGCAGTTACAGGATCGTTTTGAGCTCAAACTCAATCCTTCCACCAATTACTATGAAGCAAATGTGCTGCTCAAACAGGGATTGTATGATTATCAGTATGTGATCTATCATCCGGATCAGCCCACCCTCGATGAAGAAAGACTGGAAGGCATTTTTTCCCAGTCTGAAAACTTTTACACTGTCCTGGTTTATTTTCGTTCGCCCACGGATCGAACCCATCAGTGTATTGGCTATGAGGCATTGAATTATCGGGACTGAGGACACACGAGATGTGAGATCCCGATCATATAATTTCTCCTGATACCTTGCACCTTAGTTCCTTAGCATCACCGGCTTCTCGGTCGGCGGAATCTCCAAGTCATCACTCAGGCTGGGAATGATCGCCTGCAGTTCCGCCAGGCTTTTGCCATTGGTATCGATGAAATACCAGCTTTTGCCTTCATCCAGTGAAAGAGCAATCAAACCAGATCGTGCCATGAGGTTTCCCTGCGGCGTTTTCATGATGAGTTTCTGGCGCACAGTTGCCTGTATGCTGCCTTCTTTTTCAATGAGAGCAGAAGGCTCCGTAAAATCCACTTTTGAGAAGTCAACGCCATTCCCCTGCATGGTAGCGCGGGTGGTTTCCAGCATATTGCGCATGCTTTCTTCTCCCCCAATCATGTCGATGATTTTGGGGAAAGTGTAGGGAATAAAGGAATCATAGTCTCCGACGATCAAAGCATGCCCCATTTTGTCGGCTTCGGCCATCATACGTTCGGTTAAGGCATCCTGCGCCTGAACGCTCATCAGGAGGATGCAAAAGAAGAACAAAGAGGTGGTGATTCTCATTGTGTGGTTTATCATTGATACGATTAAAGGATTCTTTTCGTCACTGCTTGTTCAAAATCATCCATGCGCTCCAGATCGGGAAAATGTCCGCAACCAGGCAGATGAACAATTTCAGCATGAGGTGCATGCTCGCTGATACTGTGAAAATCAGTATCTCGATGAGAAAAGTCTGTGTCGCCATATAGTAAGGTAGTGGGCACATCGACACCGCTCACCATTTCTGGCGTCATTTTTTGCAGCCCCATGGTCAGGCTGGCCAGACAATAGCATCCTTTTTGGTTCAGATTGTCCAATGCTGTTTTCCGCCAGGGCCGCAAATTGGTTCCCTTCGGTAAAGAATATTTGTACCAAACATGAGCAAACTTCTTTTCTGACCGAGCCATCACCAACTGCCCAATTAGTGGCGTGCGCAAGACTTTCGGCACAATGCGCTCCGTCCACTGACGAATCTGTCCGACAGAAGGCGTTTGAGACAACAACAAACTTTTTACCCGATCAGGATATTTTTTAGCGGTCCCGAGACCATAGAATCCATTGGCACAGGAAAAGGCCAGAGTTGCCTGGTCTAATTGCAAATGATCCAACATCCGCACCACCAATTCTCTGGTTTTGGGAACGCTGAAATCATAATTTGAATTGGGGTAGGAAAAACCGAAACCGGGCAGGTCAAAAATGATCAGCCGAACCTTGTCGCGAAGTTTTTCCACTAAGGCATCATAATGCGCAATGACATTCGGTCCATCCGGAATGATCATGACTGGTGGTAATTCGCCGCCAGTATCTCGATAAAAGACACTCCCTTCCGGTAATTCCGCCCTGGCATACTCAAGAGAAAGCGTCTCCCGTCTTAGCACGCTTTTCCGCCTCCCCTGTAAGCGCCAGGCATCTATCCAGGCAGTATTCATGAGAGTTTTTCCTTTAGATAGCGGGCGGTATGACTGTTTTTCACCTTTAGGACGCCTTCCGGCTTACCCTGATACAATATCTGTCCGCCACCTTTGCCACCTTCAGGTCCAATGTCAATCAGCCAGTCGGCACATTTGATCACATCCAGATTGTGTTCGATGATCAGAACCGTATTGCCACGCTCGACCAACTCATTCATCGCGGCAAGTAGCTTTTTGATGTCTTCGAAATGAAGGCCGGTGGTGGGCTCATCGAAGATGTAGAAAGCGTTCTGTGCATTGGCACCCTGGCTGAGGAAAAAGGCAAGTTTCATGCGCTGTGCCTCTCCACCGGAGAGGGTGCTGGTGCTTTGCCCCATCCGTAAATACCCCAGGCCAACCCGATTAAGGATGTCCAGCTTATTGACGATTTTTTTATTACCCTCAAA
>JBCBZF010000556.1:0-4881 GCA_039815525.1 Bacteroidota bacterium
ATAATCCGAAGGAGTATACGGATTAAGATGCACATCAGTAGGCAAACCGATTCAACCTAGACGATTCACAAACAAATCAATAAATTATGGCTAAGACTGTTCGGACTGATCACAAAGATGTGGCTGAAGCGACAAGTCTGGAAAGACAACTGTTGCAGATTCGGGATGCCTTCCGGCAACACCAGAATGAAATCCGCAAGCGTTACAAAATTTCAGCTAACGAGATGGAAATCATTCTGTACATCAATGATTTTGGTCCTCAAAGAATGAAAACAGTTGGTGAACGGTTTAGAATTAAATTTTCGACCCTTACCAGTCTGGTAGACAAGATTGAGCGCCTCAATCTCGTGAAGCGCGTCAACTCCAAAGAAGACCGCCGTTCTATCTTGGTTACTTTGACCAAGAAAGGAAAGAAAATGCTTGAGGAGTACAATGCACAAATTCGGGTTCTGGCAGAGAAAATCTCCAAAACTGCTCAGGCAGACCACCTACCTGAATTTGTTGAAACCCTCGAACGAGCCACTACAGCTGCCTAAGCAAGCTGCCTAATGCAATTCGTTGAACCGCTTTGGTTATGGCTTTTCCATAACGAAAGCGGTTTTTGTATTTTGGCCGCATGAGCTTGAAAACCTTCATCGGATTACAATGGGCCCGCCTCCGCGCCCGCCAATACAAGAAGATTCGTCGTGATGCCCTGGCCTTGCAGGAAGAGAGTTTCCGTATGCTGATACGTGAAGGTCGCAAAACTGCTTTTGGGCAAGCCCATGGCTTCGACCAGATCCACAGCATCAGCGATTTTCAAAAAGCGGTGCCAGTGCGCGATTATGAATCAGCCAGAGAATGGTTTGACCGTATCTATCAGGGAGAAGAGAATGTCAGCTGGCCTGGAAAGCCTCTTTACCTGGCCAAAACTTCCGGGACAACATCAGGTGCTAAATATATTCCCATCACCAAAGCCTCTATTCGTAAGCAGATTATGGCTGCCCGGGACGGTCTCATGCTTCACATGGCTGAGACGGGTGTAGCAGATTTTCTGGATGGGAAAATGATGTTTCTTTCTGGTTCTCCAGTTTTGGAAACCAACCAGCATGGCATGCAAATTGGCCGCCTCTCCGGCATCGTCAACCATTTTGTCCCAAATTACCTGCTCAAAAACCGTGTGCCAGGCTTTGAAACCAATTCGATTGAAGATTGGGAAGAAAAAGTGCACACCATTGTCGAGGAAATCAAAGACGTAGATCTGAGATTGGTTTCTGGTATTCCACCCTGGGTTCAGATGCTGTTCGAAGTGTTGGAAGTCCAAACCGGGAAAAAGCCACTGGAGATCTGGCCGAATCTCAGGTTATTTGTACAGGGCGGGGTCGATTTCAGTCCATATCAAGGCATTTTCGAACGCTATTTTGAAGGGAGGGTTGCGATCACAGAAGTTTATCCTGCTTCAGAAGGTTTCATCGCTTTGCAGGACCAGGCCAGAGACAACAGTCTGTTGTTATTGCCAAATTTTGGGATCTTTTTCGAATTCATTCCCCTGGCAGAATATGGAAAGCCGGATGCCAGAAGACTGACGCTACAAGAAGTGGAAGTCGGTGAGCAATATGCGATTATCCTTTCAACCAATGCGGGACTGTGGGCTTATGACATTGGTGATACTGTCAAGTTTACCTCAGTCAACCCATGGCGAATCCGCGTATCCGGTCGTGTGAAGCATTTTATCAGTGCCTTTGGAGAACATGTCATTTCTGAAGAAGTGAATGCCGCCATGATCGAAGCATGTACCAAAACCGGGGCCAAGGTGCAGGAATTCACCGTTGCACCAAAGATTGTGGAGCAGAAGGGTGATTCATGCCATGAATGGTTGGTTGAATTTGCCATTCCTCCCAAAGACATGAAGGATTTTGTGCAGACGCTTGATGATGCTGTGCGCCGCCAGAATAGTTATTACAATGATTTACGAGAAGGGAATATTCTGCGTTTGGCTGAGGTAAATCCTCTCCAGCTACATGCAACCCGGGAGTATATGAAGTCTGTTGGACGACTGGGCGGACAGAATAAATTTCCCCGATTGAGTAATGATCGGAAAATTGCAGAAGCGCTTTATCCCTTTTTGGCAAAAATCACGCAGGATAACTGAAACAAAAGCGATAAGAAATACTTACATTAATGGGTAGCAGGGGGTTCGTTGTCTGGATGACAATCAGAGCACAATCATTTTATGATCTTTACCGCTATGCAAAAACAATTACTCTGCTGTCTGTTGTGCTTCCTGACGTTCTATGGACTTTATGCGCAGCAAATCTCCGTAGAAGAGGTGAAGTATGGGAAAGTACCTCATTCCCTGGTGCGAAAAGCTGTTACAGATTCATTTCCAGAAGCAAATGCAGTGGTTGTCCATGACTTTGGCTCGGTCAACTTTGTGACTTTTGGTAAGTTACCCAAGCTTCGCTACTACTATCACAAGCGCATCAAGATCCAAAATGATGCGGGCCGTTCTCAGGCGAATGTAGAGATTGTCTATTCTGGAGGTGGCCTGGATGAGAGCCTGACTGAACTCAAAGCCGCAACTTATAATCTCAATGGTGAAGGCGAGGTGGTTCGCTTTGATGTCAGCAAGCGAATGATGAAGAAGGAAAAGCTGGCCAATGGTAAGCGCAAGATCAGTTTTTCGCTTCCTTTCGTTAAACCCGGTTCGGTAATCGAATACTCTTATGCGATTTTTACCAAAGAACATCTGAAACTTCGGCCCTGGGCATTTCAGGATACCCTTCCTGTCTTGCGGAGTGAATTCCAGACCTGGATTCCGATGGCATACCGTTATCGGACCGTTTACACAGGAGATGTGTCGGGACTTCAACTCCTCTCTGATCAATACCGGACTGCTCCCCGCATTAATCGGAGCTATGACCAGCCTGCGAATCTTGTCAATGACAATTTTATGCAAAACCGCTTGCTGGCTTTTCTCAGTGGTGTAACTGATGTGTACGTCATGGAAAATGTGCCGGCTTTGGTTGAAGAATCCTTTTCACCAGAAAACTCGGATTTTATTCCTGGTATTGAATTACAGTTGGGCAACAGTCGCCGCTCACAATACCAAAATCCCAATGTGTTTGACAATTGGTCTGCATTGTCAAAAAAGATGACGCGAAAACTGAAATTGCGTCGACCGAAAGTTGACCAGGATGAACTGACACAAATGGTGGCACGCGCCAATCGTCGGGGAGAGACTTCGGTAGATGTTGCACGCTATATATTTGAAACTGTCCGGAAGCGTTTTCGCTGGAATGAGGAATACACCTATGCCCTTTCCGATCCCAAAAAACTGTTGGAAGGAAAATCCAAAAGCAGTGCGGACATCAATACTGCGTTGATTTTACTTTTTCGTGAAGCGGGGTTTCAGGCAGATCCGGTGCTAATCAGTACCAGAGATCATGGTCGGATCCAGACCATTTTTCCTTCCCTGGAACAGTTTAATCATCTCATTGTCGCCCTTGATGTGGCGGGTAAAGAGTACCTCTTAGATGCTACCAGCGACCTGGATGACTGGAAGTTGCTCCCCAAAAATGATCTCAATCTTCTGGGATGGCGTGTCACCGATCAGGGAGGCAGATGGGTGAAAATCAGTTCTCAGGGTCGTCTGACCCGCACCACTTATACACGTTTTGCTTTGCAGGAAGATGGAACCCTGAATGGGGAAGTATCAGTGATTTCAAAGGGCTATCGTGCGCGACTTGAACGACAGCGATTGGCACGATATGAGCAGGGGGCCAATACCTACCTTGAAAAGCATGTTTTGCCCACAGTGGCACGAGAATCCATTGCCGCTGCCAATGTGCTCAACTCTGAAAATCCTGAAAAACCTTTGGTGATCGGTTGTCAGCTGACCACCCGGGACTTCGTGCGTGCAGCAGGAGATATATTGATCCTGGATCCAATTATGACGTATCCAGTAGAGCAAAATCCTTTTCCGGAAGAAGATCGGATGACCCCAGTTGATCTTGCTTTTCCTCTGCATGAATCTTATATGTTGGGCCTGATCATTCCGGAAAATTATGAAGTGGCTCAGCTCCCTCAACCAATCCGGGTTCTGCTGCCCAATGGCGCCGGTAATTTTACCTTCAATGTTTTTCAGGATGAAAATATTCTGTTCCTCACCAGCACCTTGTTCATTGAGCAAACGGTCTATCTGCCGCAGGAATATCGCGGAGTCCGCGAGTTTTTTGAGTATGTAACCACCAAACACGATGAGGACATCGTATTGCGAAAAATAAAAAAATAGTCTTTTCCCTTTTGAAATATATACGCCAAGCTCTATATTCGCTCACGAATTGATAATTGACATGAACAATTCTTTACAAACTTTGACCAATTGGTGGTGGCGCCCTGCAATCCTGTAGGTTGGTACCCTGTTGTGTAAAGAATATTTCAAAATATATCACGGCTTACTGACCTTTCTTCAGTAAGCCGTTTTTTTATTGCTAAGCCTCATGATTAAGCTCAAAGAAACATACGCCATACAAACCCGCTACCGTCGAAGGCTGGCCGATGCAGTTACACCTGTGAGTGTATATTTACGTCTGCGGGACCGCTTTGCCAATGCCATTTTACTGGAGTCTTCCGACTATCATGGCAATGACAATACCTATTCCTATATCTGTTTTGAGCCCCTGGCTGGGTTAAAATTGCAAAACGGACAATTGGAAATGCAACTGCCAGACGGCGATCAATGTACCATCGCCATTCAGGGAACCAAGCAACTGCCAACTTTTCTCCAACAATTCCTGGACAGCTTTCAAACCGAGGAACTGTAATCATTGGCTAATTCTATTATTGGTTATTCCTTTGGTTAACCCGATTTTAATATGTCACTTTGTATTTGATTAATTG
>JBCBZF010000276.1:0-7231 GCA_039815525.1 Bacteroidota bacterium
ATCCAGCGACCTCGTTGTGCGTTGAACGTGTGACCACGTCGCAACATCGCCTCCAATTCAGCGATTTGGACGCACGGTCGGTGGTCGGCTTGCATAAATTAGGGTTTCATCGACCGGAAATTGTACGTTGCCCGTTTGCCGGCAAGGAGTTGTTGTGCGTCATTCCGTCGTCCGTCTTATTGCGCTTTCCTCCACAGCGCTTGTTCCGGTGATGGCGTTACCGGGCCCCGCGTTGGCGAGCGGAAGCTGTAACAAGTCGGACGATGTCACCACCTGTAAGGGCGACGTCTATCCCTACGAGAATGACGTCGGCCCAGGGGACGACGACACCACCGATCGCGGGTTCGTCTTCGAAGAGCTCGATAAGGACGCCGTCAACAACAACAACAGCTATGCCATCCAGCTCTACTCCCTCGGCAAAGAGGGTGACAACGACGGCGATGATGGTCAACTGCCGATCCTGATTTTGTTCAGGAGATCATGCTCGGCTACAGCGACAGTAACAAAGATGGAGGGATCTTGACCAGCCGATGGAGTATTTATAAAGCAGAAGAGAAGCTGACCAATGTTGCGAATGATATCGGGGTAAAGCTTTGCTTTTTCCATGGCCGGGGGGGAACCATCAGTCGGGGTGGCGGCAAAATCCATCGTTTTCTGGAGAGCATGCCACCGGGTTCAATGAGTGGCCATATTAAGATGACAGTACAGGGTGAGACCATTGCCAACCAATTTGCCAATCGACTCAATGCTTGCTACAATCTTGAAATGTTGCTCTCCGGAACGGCACGGCAAGCCATGACTTCACCTGCCCAAAGTCCAGATTCAGCTTTACATACCATCATGGACCAACTGGTCGCTTTGGCAAGGAAAAATTATCGCAAGCTTCTGGATCATCCCGCATTTATTCAGTTTTACAACCAGGCGACGCCGATTGATGTGCTGGAACAAAGTAAAATTGGGTCTCGTCCGGCCAGACGGACCGGAAAACGCTCCCTGGAAGACTTGCGGTCCATTCCCTGGGTGTTTAGTTGGAGCCAGGCAAGGTTTAATCTTACCGGCTGGTTTGGCACTGGTGCTGCGCTTCGGGATTTTCGGATGAGCCACACCTCAGATTTCGACAAACTGAAGCAAGCCGCCCAAAGCTGGCCATTTCTCAAATATCGTTTGATTCAGATTGAAACCAATCTGCTCCTGGCTGATCCCAAAGTGATGGAGACATTTGCAGACCTGGTCGAAGATGAAAATGATCGTTTGCCTTTGATGGAATTGATCAGAGAAGACTTCGCCCAGAGCCAGACCCAAATAGCGGCACTTCTGGACGCGCCCATGGAATCCCGCCGTATCTCACGGCTTGAGAACAATCGCCTTCGCAATGATGCCCTTGCGATGCTCCACCAGATCCAAATCAGAAAGCTGACTGATTGGCGCTCTTTGAAGGTAAGAAATAAGGACGAGCCCAAGCAGGTGGAGGAACAACTACCGATGTTGCTGTTGCTGGTCAACGCGATTTCAGGTGGTTTGAAAAATACTGGTTGATGGTGTATTCTGAACGTGAAATGTTTTGGGAAATAAAAGCATTTCCCAAACCACTTTCTCTTAAGTACAGAAAGGGGGGATTGACCCATTTCTGCCCGTGATGTGGAAACGAATATTCAATCACTAGATCTGAATATGCAGACAGTCCAGTAAGCATCCTCAGACCTGGGGTTCTTGTTTCTGTTTCATGGAATTTTTATAAAGGGATCATGAAACGCTACAGAACTTTTATCAGCTATTTCATTTTTTGCTCGATCCTGCTGATCCGCTGTCAGCCGGCTATGGACCAGAAACAACCCAATATCTTATTTATTTCTATTGACGATTTACGGCCAGCTCTTGGCGTTTATGGGGATCGGATTGCCCAAACACCTAATATCGATCAATTGGCTGCAGAGGGCATGACCTTTCGCAATACTTTCGCCCAGGCCGCTGTTTGTGCGCCCTCCCGTGCCAGTTTGATGACTGGCCTGCGACCTGACTCTACCCAGGTGTGGCATCTGGGAGACAAGTTTCGGGAGATCAATCCCAAAACCGTGACCATGCCGCAATATTTCTCCCAACATGGCTACCATACGGTAAATCTTGGCAAGATTTTTCACAACTACATGCCAGATTCAGTTTCGTGGGATGAACCTGATTTGCGACCTGCCCGATATTTACGGTCTGATTGGTTGAAAAGGGATGGTGAAACCTTTTACATCAGTGAAGCGGTCCACCGCTCCCAAGTCAGGAAAAGAGATTCCCTGTTGAAAATCAAGCCGATTCGATATGCTGATGGTTGGAATACCGGCCCGGCCTGGGAAGCTGCCAATGTCCACGATACGATGTATTATGATGGTGCGCAGAATGAATTGACCAAAAAAACGTTGACCCGCATCTCGAAAATGAAGCAGCCCTTCTTCATGGGGTTGGGGTTTTTTCGGCCCCATTTACCATTTACTGCACCCAAGAAATATTGGGATCTCTACGATCGGGATAAGATTCCACTGGCTGCTAATCCGGACATTCCTGATAATGCACCGATCTTTTCGATGAATTCAATGTATGAACTGCGGCACTATGATGGCTTCCACCATATCGGTCATCCCACTTCTGCCTATCGGATGGGAGAAGATACAGTGCGATTACTGCGGCATGGCTACTATGCCAGCGTGAGTTATGTGGATGCTTTGCTGGGAGATTTGTTTTCTCACATGAAAAAACTCGGTATTTATGACAAGACCATTATCATTTTGTGGGGTGATCATGGCTGGAAATTGGGCGATCATAACAGTTGGGGGAAAATGACCAATTACAACATTGATTTGAAAGTACCCATGATCGTCCGCTATCCAACGCAGGAAAAGCGAGGTGGGCAAAGCTTTGCCTTCACAGAATTGGTCGATATGTTTCCGAGTTTATGTGAGCTGGCAGGTATCCCCATTCCTGATTATATGCAGGGCCGGAGTTTTGTGCCGCTTCTCGAAAACCCGGAAATACCTTGGAAAAAAGCAGCATTCAGCCAATTTCATCGTCGTCCGAAGGTCTCAGCCGATGGCAAACGGTATATGGGCTATTCCATAAACACCGAAGTATATCATTATATCGAATGGTATGAGTGGTTCCCACAAAAGGGAGAACGGGGCGCGTTTCAAGGAGCAGAGTTATATGATGTCCTATTTGATCCCCATGAAACGAAAAACATGGCTTACGAAAAAGGCCACGAGCCCATTGTTGGCAAACTCTCTCAGCTGTTGGCAGAAGGATGGCGCAAAACGCTCAATCGATAAAAATAAATCCCCCACCAGTTTGAAGCCAGTGGGGGAGATATGTAATTGGTCAATGTCTTTCCTAGACATAAGGAAAGCGAGAGCCGGCATAAATCGCGGCATCACCCAATTCTTCTTCGATGCGGAGCAACTGATTGTATTTCGCAATCCGGTCAGAACGGCTGGCAGAACCAGTTTTGATCTGTCCTGATCCCATGGCAACGACCAGATCAGCGATGGTGGTGTCTTCAGTCTCACCGGAACGGTGGCTGATCACATTGGTGTAGCTGTGGCGGGTCGCCAACTGTACGGCTTCAATGGTCTCAGTCAGAGAACCAATCTGATTCACTTTCACCAAAATTGAGTTGGCGACATTTTCTTTGATGCCACGCTTGAGGAAGTCAACGTTGGTAACGAAGAGGTCATCTCCAACCAATTGAGTATTTTCACCCAAAGCAGTGGTCAGTTTGTTCCATCCTGCCCAGTCGTTTTCATCCAGACCATCTTCGATGGAGACAATTGGGTAGCGTTTTACCCAGTCACCAAGGAAATCAACCATTTCTTCAGACGAGTACTCTTCATTGGAAGAGAAACGGAAGACATATTTGCCTTTTTCCTTATCGTAGTATTCAGAACTGGCGCAGTCCAGTGCAATGAAGATATCTTCGCCCGGACGATAACCAGCTTTCTCAATGGCTTCGAGTATGGTGGTCAGTGCCTCTTCATTGGACTTCAGGTTTGGTGCAAAACCGCCTTCGTCTCCAACATTGGTACCGAGGCCACGGCCTTTCAGAACTTTTTTCAGGGCGTGAAAAGTTTCAGCACCCATGCGTAACGCTTCTCGGAAAGTAGGTGCATTGACCGGCATAATCATGAACTCCTGGATGTCAACGGAGTTGTCGGCGTGACTGCCACCGTTGATGATATTCATCAATGGAACCGGGAGATAGCGGGCATTGACGCCACCGATATAGCGGTAAAGCGGCATACCTGCATCGGCCGCAGCGGCACGGGCTGCAGCCAAAGACGCGCCTAAGATGGCGTTGGCACCCAGTTTTCCTTTGTTGGGGGTACCGTCCAGTTCGATGAGCAGGTTGTCGATGCTGGCTTGATCATATACAATCTGACCCTCCAGTTCAGGTGCAATGATCTCATTTACATTTTGTACGGCGTTGAGGACGCCTTTTCCCAGATAGCGATCATCTCCATCACGCAACTCTACGGCTTCGTGCATACCAGTACTGGCACCTGAAGGAACTGCGGCGCGACCGATGGATCCGTCAGAGGTAATGACTTCTACTTCTACCGTGGGATTACCGCGTGAGTCAAGAATCTCGCGTGCGGAAACGTCAACGATAAGGCTCATATGTTTTCGATTATATATTAAGCAGCGAAGATAAAAATATTCCCGAGGAATTGACATGCCCGCAATCTGATGGCTCAAAAATTGATGATTTGTTTATATAGAGCAGGCATGAATAGCTTTGATAGAGAAATGCTGACCAAGGGCTGATGTTGGGTGTACAATCGGTTTCGATTCCCTGTGAGAAGTCTCTACATTCGTATTCCCGTTTTGAACCCAAGCTAAACATGCAGATTCGCGCCATTCTATTTCTCATCATTGCGACCAGTTTCTGGGGCTTAAACTTTCATTTGGGGAAAGTAATGCTCCATGATGTCAGCTTCATAGAAGCTGGATTCTGGCGGTATGCGCTGGGCGTTTTGATGTTGTGGTTGATCATTGGTCGAAAACACACCGGCAATACACGGGCAGACTTCAAGGCCAATCACATTGGCCTGCTTCTCGTCGGAGTGATAGGTTTATTTGGCTTCAATCTCTTCTTTTTCCTGGGGCTAAAGTATACTTCCGCCCTGAATGCGGCTTTGATCGTTGCCCTGAACCCCGCCCAGACGGTCTTGCTCGATAGTCTCATTCTTCGGAATCCCATTCAACGCGCACACAAAATTGGGCTACTGATTGCTCTGGCCGGGGTAGTGATCTTATTGACGCGGGGAGAACCCCAAAAAATCCTCTCACTTGAATTGGCACGAGGTGACCTCCTGATTTTGGTGGCCAATCTGGTTTTTTCCCTTCATCACGTCTGGGTGAAAAAATACAGTGGCCGTATCCCTCATGGCGCTTTTACCTTCTGGACCAATGCAATTTGCTTGTTGGGTTTTGTGCTTTTGCTTCCTTTCGTGGGAGTTGAAGCAATGGAAAAGGGGGGGGCAAGTTTTTGGTTAGCAGCACTGGGTATGGGTATCCCGGGTACTGCGTTGGCTTATTTGCTCTGGAACCAGGGTGTGGTTGAAGTCGGGGCGGCCCGGGCAGGATTTTTCATGAATGTCGTCCCACTTGCGACTGCATTGTTGGCAGTGTTTTTTGGAGAGACATTGGCTTGGTATCATCTGTACAGTGGTTTGCTGATCCTTTCGGGCATTATCTACAGTCGGATAGGGATAAAAAAACTTGGCAAAGCCAGCGGTTGATTTTATTGTGGCCAGTGTCGAGATTTAAGCTATTAAAAACCAAGATCTTTTTGAACCCCTCACCATGCAAGCCCTCCAACTTGCCGCCCTGCAAATGGACCTCATCTGGCAGGACCCCACCCAAAATCGTTTGAACGCTGAACGAATGCTTTCCCAATTGAAGCAAAAAGTGGATCTGATTCTCCTACCCGAGATGTTTACCACGGGCTTTTCCATGGATGCCAGTCAACATTGTGAGCGGATGGAGGGTGAGACAGAGCAGTGGATGGAAAAAATGGCCCAAAAATATACCGCGGTCATCGCAGGAAGCATCATTGTGCAGGAAGACCTTAACTACTTCAACCGTATGTTGATCGTTGGGCCAAATGGATTATTGGCTGAATATGATAAAAGACATCTGTTTCGTATGGCGGGGGAGCATGAAGTGTATACCCAGGGCACTGATTGGGTTTGGTTTGAATGGAAGGGCTGGCGGATCGCACCGCAAATCTGTTATGATCTCCGTTTTCCGGTATGGAGCCGCAATCAGGCGGATGGGACAGGGAAAATGAAATATGATTTGCTACTCTACCTTGCCAATTGGCCGGCGAAAAGAATCCGGCATTGGGATACCTTACTAAAAGCCAGAGCGATTGAAAATCAAGCCTATGTTGCAGGTGTCAATCGGGTAGGGGAGGATGGAAACGAACTGCCCTATAATGGACACTCTGCGATTCTGGATTATATGGGTGATCCCCTGGCAGGACCTTCTGAAAAGGAAGAAATCTTATATGCCAGCCTCGATCCAGAACCGCTTGAGAGATATCGCACAAAATTTCCCGTTTGGCGAGATGCTGATCAATTTGACTTATATCCCTAGGCTGTATGCGATTGCTGTCCACATCCTCTCTCCTTCGCCTGCCAGATCCTGATATTGGTCAGTAGAAAGGAAAAGAGATAGTTTGAGAAAGTCTCTTTGAGTGAGAATGGCTTCAATCTCCTGTTTGGATCTGCTTTGAATCAAAGGCATGCTTTCATCTTCAAAACGCCATTCCCATGGATTGGCTTGTGAATTGATTCGAAGGCTTATCAAATTTCGCCCTAAGCCTTCCAGCATTTCGACATCAAAACGTGCCTGCCATTTACCAGTACAAATGAAATGAATCCCAATTGGATGCCCCCACAGCATGACAGCTCTGAATAAAAGAAGGTCTTCTCCTTCATACTGCCTGATTGCATCCATGACTCGGTACGAGTAGCTGTAATGATTTTCTCCCCGGGAAAGCTTGGCACCTTTTTGTCGAAATGACTGGCTTGTTGGCATGCTTAAAATAGATTCCTGAAAGTCCACTAAGACTGCCTCTAATTTGACCCATACCTTTTGCTTCAAAGGCATAAAGTCTACATCCTGCCATACCCTTTTTTCGGCTTCCGTTAATGCAGTCGAATCTGATGGTGATGTCAGTGGCATAGGC
>JBCBZF010000800.1:0-3485 GCA_039815525.1 Bacteroidota bacterium
GCAATCAATGTACCCTGGACAACAGAGGATTTCCATTGATTTATGTAAGCAAAAATGACGAAGTCTCCAGCATCAATTTCGCCTATTTAACCGCCGCAGAAATTCACAAGACTGATCAGAAGATTCTGTCTTGGGGAGATGTATCTACGAGCTCTTTGAAAGAAGCATTTGAACTTTCTCGAAGGAAGGACACCTATCAATATTACGTCCACAGAGCTGAAATACTGATTGGTCCGGAACGACTATCTGAAAAAATCAATTTGTATAAGCTGGCCCTCCAGTACAAAGAAGATGGCTATGAAGCATGGTTGGGCCTCGCACTTACGACGATCGGCAAAGACAAAGCGGCCACTGAACATGCCTTCTACCAATTTTTAACCCACCGCCCCTCTTCCCTCAATGATGCTTATACAAAATTAGCGATTGAAACCATTGAAAAGACAGGCGCAAAGATCCCGCCAGGCGTTGACTCAGATTCATTTGTGGAAGAAGAAACAGAAGTCTTTGTCTTTGAAGAGGATGGGATGAGTTATGCCTACTCCATTCCAAATCCCACCAATATTCCTTTAGGGGAGATTCGCAAAGTATTGAGACAGTACTTATTGACCCCAGAATGGATTCATGCCTATTTCATGGTGGAAGACAAACCGGTTCTCAGATCAAGACCAGCTTCTGTCCTACTGGGATTAGAGGTCAGAGCACTGCGGAATTCGCCTGCTTATGGCTTGGCATTTGAACGTTCAGAGGCCCTCAAACAATCTTCAGAATCAAGACCAGAACGTGTATTTGCTGAAAAACTAGGATACTCAGTTCAGGAGTTACGCAGCATTTCCTTTGGAATCGAAAAGGTCCAGCCAATTGTGAAGGAAATACTGGATGCCCCCACGCTTGAAGAAAAGAATCAACTCATACGGCAACATATTGATTTTTTCACCACCAACAACACCCATGGATTTTTAGGTTTTTTCAGAGCAAAACAACAAGATGCCAATATCCAAAATGTGATCAACGAACTCATTTGGATCATGTACGGCGTCCAGCATTTTCCATTAGACGAGCTTCTTTTTCGGGTAGAAGATGAATATGAGGATGCACTATTGGGGTTTAACGGGCAGTATAATCAGATGCTTCTGAGAGGTAACTATGATGAATTAGATACGCTCATTGCGGACATGCATACCTTTTTGGAAAAGGATGAATTATCAGGAAGGATCAAGCTACTCATTGAGGCCTATACAACTCTTGCGAGAATTTATGAATTAAAGATTGGGGTGCACAGCCGGGGAGACCTCTTTCCAAAGGCGATGGAGGTAATTGGGGCTGCGCTCGAATTGAGCAAAAGGGGCACCAGGTTGTATGCTGAAGCGGTCATGACCTTAGCCACTATATTAAATGAGATCAGTAAATGGAATGGCAAGTCGGACCAGGAAGATGATGCGCAAAAGGCTCTCATGGAAACCCTGAAATTCGTCCCACTTCGTACCGCAGAATATGCAGCGATCTGCAACTTATTAGGCGTTTATTTTCGGAAGAAGGCGAAATATGGCGAAGGCCACAAATACTTATCGGAGGCCAGGTTTTTCATGCAACAGGCGATCGAAAATGAAATGGACCATTCACATGGTGCCGCCAGATCGAACAACAACCTTGGCAATATTTACAACGATCTGTTTGAGTTGACCGGACGCATTTCGTATCAAGATCAGGCCATTGCCAGTTTTCAATCCTCTTTAGACATGCAAGATGCTGGAACCGGTCTTCATGAAAATGTCTTCAATGGTCTGGCAATCAGCCTGAGTCAAAGAGGAGAGATTTTCAAATCTCCCGACGTCCTGGAAAACAGTATCGAATATTATCAGAAAGTGCTGGCAAATACAGGCTCTGGCGAAAACCCCATTAGCCGGAGTCACATGCATAGCTACAACAATTTGGGCTTAACCCATATTCGTTTACACCGGATAAGCAAAACGGTAGACAGCCTGCAAAAAGCTTTACATTATTCTCAGGTTGCATATGATTATGCCAAAGATCAAAGCTTTTTTGAAGCATCAATCTGGCAACAAAATCATGCCTATGCGCTGGTATTGGCATATCAGCTCACCAAAAAGCAAGGTTTTTTACATAAGGCAAATGAGATCATCATTGCAATTGACCGCAATTACAACACGAAAAACCTTAATTTCTTTTACTATGCAGCCATCGCCAATCATGAAATTTTTCAGATCAACGGGGAAAAGGACTTTTTAGCAATCGCTTTCAATCGCATGAAGTTCTGTTTGGAAAACATCATTTCCCACCAGGCTTACATGATGCTTCCACAGCCATTTCTCTACTTCGTGGATTTGATTCATCAATATCCCGCCTATCTGGAGGCGCATCAGCAGCTCATCCGGGATGCGGTCAAAGGCTTTGAATCTTTGGTCAAAAACCAAAGCACCTATGACCATAAGAAAGTGTACATCGATCTATACAATGCGTTCCTGGAAAAAACCTTCCCTTTGTTTGTGCAGCTTGGTCTTTTTGAAGAGCTGATCCACCTCATTGAAAGTTCCATTTCCAATATATTCAGTGCCGGAGCAGACTTTTCTGTTTTAAATACATTCGCCCTGCAATCAGACATTCAACCTGACCAATTGAAAATGTTCCATTCGGTCAATGAAGGCCTGTGGCAAAGCAAACGTTTATTGGAGCACGGCAATTTATCTGTACGGGAAAAGGGCGAACTACAGGACAAGCTGCTGGAATTAGAAAAACAACGAACCTCCTTCATCAGCAGCATTACCAGCGTAGCAGGGAAAGAGGAGTTTGGCCAAACCATCAGCTTTACAGATCTTCTGGCGCTCTCAAATATCCATCCGATTCTGTATTGTATCAGCAATGCACAAGGGGGACTGCTCATCTTCCTGGATCAGGAGAAATGGGAAACAATCTCGCTTCCTGAGCTAACAGATCAACATATAGACGAATTATTGTCGGCCTTTTATGCCTATGCAGCGAAAACAGCCAAAGGAGAAATGAACAATTGGCTGGCAAAGACAGGCCGATGGATTGGAGAGACCGTATTTTCCCCCGTATTCGAAAAATTGAAGGGACAGGAAGTCTATCTGATCACCGTCGGAAAAGTTGGACTCCTTCCCATACAGATTGCCACTGTAGTTGATCAAGACCAGGAGCATATCCTCATTGAGCATGTCAGGCTAAAAAGAATCAGCAGCGGGAGTCAGATCAAAAACTTATGGAGACTGAAAAAGGAAGAAGAGCTTTCTTCCATTCTGTTTGTCGACAATCCTGAAAGTCTTCAGGGAGGCGCATTGGAATACGCTGACCTGGAAGTTGGTTTCATCCAGGAACATTTTCAGCATGCTTCCAGGCTCTCGGGAACATCGGCCACCCAGCAAGACCTCCGTACCAAGGTACATTATGCCAATATCCTTCATATGGCCTGCCATAGTTTCGCGGACCTGGACGACCCTTTGAAAAGTGGA
>JBCBZF010001065.1:0-2493 GCA_039815525.1 Bacteroidota bacterium
GCTTCCCCCACCGTCGCGACCTGCCTGGGAGGAAATGTTGACAATTGATCCGCCTTCCGGCATATGCTGGATAACGGCTTTGTGCATCATGAAAACGGATTTCAGGTTCAATGCCATCACAAAGTCCCAGAAACTTTCATCCATTTCACACAATTTCTTCCGAGCCACCAAACCACCGGCATTGTTGACAAGAATATGAACTTTCTGACCAAATGCTTTTTGCCCTTCTTCCACCAGCCGAAAACATTCATCCCATTTGGTGAGATCCGCCTTTACGCCAATGGCATGACCGCCAGCATCTGCTATCATGCTGAGCGTTTCCTCCGCATCAGTAGGTGTATTGTAATAATTGACGACAACATTGGCACCCATTGATGCCAGTTTGATTGAAATGGCTCTTCCAATGTCCCGACCACCACCCGTAACGATGGCTGTTTTACCTGCTAATTCCATGGTATATTTTATTGCAACTACTAAAACTAAAGCTGACAGTCTGTTCCCTAAATCCATGTAGCCTTTCTGGCTGAGCCCTGGTTGGAAGGCCGACGGCCTTCCCCAGGCACTACTTATGAATGACTATAAAACGAATTCAGAGACAATGAAAAGAAGGCAAGCCTTGATTTTGGGGTTCCAGGCCCCTTATGAGCTCATGAAATCTCTCCATCAAGGCTTGCCTAAAAACTGCTAAGCAAGGCGACCCGATGAATTAATATCCATCATTCTGGGTAATCACGCCAAAGCTAGACAGGATTTCAGAGATAGGAATGGGAAAGAGGTGATAGCGACTATCAACCGTTTCACCCATTTCGGCATCCACCGTTCCGGTTCGGACCAAATCAAACCATCTTTGTCCTTCGAAAGCTAACTCCAACCTTCTTTCGTCCTGGATGGCTTGTCTCACCAGTGCCTGCGTGTTCAAAACGGTGTGATCCAATGGATCGACACCTGCACGGGTCCGAATGGGATCCAGGAGGTCAAGCACCGCTTCTGCGCCAGAGCCATTTTCATTCAATGCTTCTGCATACAACAGAATCACATCTGCCAGTCGCAGTTCGATCCAATCATGATCCGGGCCTCCGGTTTGCGGAAACTTGGGAGAAGACATGGTGGCAGTATCAATGGTAACTATTGCTCTCACATCGCCCGGGTTGGCCGCAAAGGCATCCACTAAATCCTGATCCAATGGATTCAGAGACTTCGTATCCAGTCCGCCAGACCATGACCAGAATTCAGAAAATCCATATTCATCGCTGATGGAGCTGGAGATCTGAGTGGCAAAGATGATTTCAGAATTCAAATCATTGTCCACACCGAAGATGTCCGCAAAATTGTCCTGCAACATGATACCGGCAGCATCTGCGCCATTGACAACTGCGGCCAGATGGGTCTCTGCATTGCCATATTCTCCCAATTGCATGTACACCTTCCCCAGCATACCCTGAGCAGCGTATTTAGAGGCTCTTCCATTGACAATTTCTGTCCCAAGCGCTGCAATTGCATCTTCCAGATCCGGAATGATCACGGTGGCATAAACAGTTGAAGCGGATTGTCTTACCAGAGATTCTTCATCAGTGGCACTCGGGGCAGTTGACAAATTGATGGTTATATCGCCAAATACCCGTACAAGCTTGAAGTAGGACAATGCTCTCAAAAACTTTGCCTCCCCGACTTCAATCGGATCTTCGGAGTTCTCAATCACAATGTTTGCACTTAGAATTGACCGGTACAAAGCAGTGTAGAACGGACCGAAAAATTGGTCCTCCATCGTGGTTAAATTCGGCGTAAATTCGTCAAAATCAGTGTAAGGTGGTTCAAACATGAACGCATTGTCAGACCGGAAGTCTCCCATCACGGCCATGGGGGTTACAGAACCATGTTGATAGAAATAAGCCGCATTCAAGACTCCCTCAAAGTCAGTCAGAGAGTTGGAACTGGCAATATTCGGTGGGACCTGGTCCAGGCTTTCGCATGCTGTGAGAAACAGGAATGCGCCCAGTATGATATATAGATTTTTCATTCTTGTTCTTATTTGAAATTAACATTTACACCAAACGTAAAGCTTCTGACAACCGGGCTTGCACCCACTTGTACACCATTGGTGATGGTGCCGAGGTATCCACTGTTGGTGATCTCAATCCCTTCCGGATTGAATGAGGTGTAATCAGAGGCCATCAAATACAGCAGGTTGGTAGAGGCGAGATAGAATCTTGCAGAGCCCAATCCAATTTTGCTGGCCACCTCAGGACTGAGTGTATATCCAATGGTCAGGTTGCGCAAAGCGACATAAGAAGCATCCTGGATCATCGCATCGGTCTGGTCCCGGTTTCGGGCATAATGCTGTCCATTGTGATCGGCAATTCCGTCGTCATTGGCATCAAAGCTGCTGCGCAATCTGCCGCCCCATTGAGAGTTGTAGTACAGTGGATCAATGTTGTACACTTCTCCTCCTTGTGCGCCCTGAACCTGGAAAGACAGGTCAAAGTTTTTGAAGCC
>JBCBZF010000043.1:0-14092 GCA_039815525.1 Bacteroidota bacterium
CCCTTTTGTTCATCAACTATAAAGGCGATGTGGTGCACAAATCACTTGGATACAAGGCCCCAAAGCAGCTGCTGACCGAAGGGAAACGGGCCAACAGTCCCACCATCAACCAGGAAACCCTGGCCCTGAGCGTAAATGACGGCTCTGCCTCTCCGGTGGATATGCTCAATTTCGCTTACAACCAGCGGGAAGCAGGGAAGGATTTTCAGGAAACCATCACGAAGTATTTTGCCAGTCAGGAAGATAGAGCACTGCTGGAAACCCGTAACTGGGAAGCAATTCAGACCTTTACCGATGATGCCAACAGCCGCGAATTCCAGTATGTGATTGCCAAACAAAAAAAGTTTAAAAAGCAATATGGTGAGCCGGCAGTCGACGCCTTGCTTTACACTGTTTTGGATCGCCAATTGCGGGATGGGATTGCCAATGCAGAAACCGAGTCGGTCCAGCAAGCTCTCTCCAAAGCCACAACGCTGAAAGACGGTGGGGTCATTCATGCACGCTTGAAAATACTGCGGGCAGAACTGACTGAAAACTGGGACGACTATGCCTTCAAAGTCATCAATTATTTTGACAAACATACCATCACCGATCCAGAGGTGCTGGACCATGCTGCCCGCAACTTCAGTTTACACCTGACCGATCCGGTCCAGCTGAAAATGGCACTCAATTGGGCCCGCCAATCCACTGCCCTGGACAATCAGGCCTACAACAATGAAACCTATGCGCGCTTGTTTTATCGCCTCGGACAACAAACCCAGGCATTGCGCTACGCCAATAAAGCCCTTCAGATTCGGATGCTCAATGAAGAAGACACAGAGGAACTTCGCCAATTGATTGAGGAGATTCAGAATATGTAAAAATGATGTACTGGACGCGACAGTTGAATTAGCTTTCCAGTGCGCCTGCAATCTTTACAAAATCATCCACACTCAGTTGCTCGGCACGCTGCGTGAAATAAAACTCTTTTTCTGGGAAATCAGCCAGAGGCAGACTCTTCAGCGCATTGCGGAGGGTCTTTCTTCTTTGGTTAAAGCCTGCCTTAACCACCCGTTTGAGGCTTGAAAACGGAACCTCTGGGAATGCATCTTTGCGAACTATCCGGATGACACCACTCATGACTTTTGGTGGTGGGCGAAAAACGGAAGGAGGCACCGAAAATTCATAAGAGAGGTCAAAGTAGGCGCCCATCAGGACACTCAGGATACCATAGATTTTTTTCCCTTTCTCTGCACAGATGCGTTCGGCCACTTCTTTTTGGATCATGAAAACACCTTCCTTGATGTAGGTGAGATTATCAAGCATGTGGAAAAAGAAAGGGGAAGAAATATTGTAAGGGAGATTGCCAATGAAAAAGCTGTCCGGGGAAAGATGATCTTTTGGCTGCCATTTGAGCACATCCTGGTGAATAATGGACAGAGGAGGATTGGCAAAGGCCTTTTCCAGATAAGCCACCGCATCAGGGTCCACTTCCACGACTGAAAAGCGGGGATATTTTTGGTATAAATGCGTGGTCAAAACGCCCTGGCCTGGACCAATTTCTACCACTTCCGCTTCTGCCCCGGCTGTGAGTGCCTCCACGATGCGAAGGGCGGTATTTTGGTCGGTCAGAAAATGCTGACCCAAATATTTCTTGGGTTTCAGATTATGCATCAGATATTGTAATTTGGCCCATATGGATGTTTCCCTGGTCCGGCAACTGCCTGAATTACACAAAAATACGCTTTTAGTGGTTTTTCTTTCTGCAGAATTATTGCAGACAGGCAAAGACCTGCTGCCCGCGGGACTGATCGAGAACGAATCCGACCTGCCGGAAGATGAAAAGCGCCTTGCCTCCTTTCAAGGCAATCCCCTGCTTCTAGTGGGAATCGGCGCAGAAACTTCCCTCGAAAAATGGCGACTACTGGCTCATACAGCATTGCGTGATGCCAATTCTATGGGCGCAGAGCGCTTGTTGCTGGTGAGCGCTGAGATGTTGCAGCAGCCGGACACACTCTTTGCAGTCGCAGAAAGCCTTCATTTGAGCGATTACCGTTTTGATGTCTATAAATCAGACGTCAAACCCGCTTCGCTTACTTCTGCCTTGCTGCTTTCCGCCCACAGTGAAGCGGACAACATCATCGAAAAAGCCCGCATCGTGGCAGAGGCATGTTGTGAAGCACGCAATCTGGTCAATGAGCCCCTCTCGACACTGACCGCAGAAGCATTCAGCGAGCGGATGTTGCAGTTGGGAGGAAACAGTGGGTATAAAACCGAAACCTTTCATCTGGCCAAAATTGAATCCCTGAAAATGGGTGGTCTCCTGGCGGTCAATCGTGGCAGTGAAGATCCCCCTACCTTCAACATTCTTGAGCATCAACCTGCCAATCCCCGCAATGCGAAACCCATTGTATTGGTTGGAAAAGGTGTTGTATACGATACTGGTGGCCTGAGCCTGAAGCCCACCGCCAACTCCATGGACTTCATGAAGTCAGACATGGGCGGCGCTGCCGCAGTAGTGGGGACCATGAGCGCCATTGCTAGGCTGGACCTTGATCTGCATGTGATTGGCCTGATTCCGGCCACCGACAACCGTCCCGGCCGCAACGCTTATGTGCCGGGAGACGTCATCACCATGTATGATGGATCAACCGTAGAAGTACTCAATACGGATGCAGAAGGCCGGATGATTCTGGCGGATGCACTGGCTTATGCGAAGCAGTATGACCCAGAACTGGTCATTGATTTGGCTACGCTGACTGGCTCAGCGGTCGTGGCGCTGGGACACCAGGGCATTGCGATGATGTCCAATGCATCTGAGAAACAAAAAACCGCTTTGAAAGATGCAGGGCAGCGTACCCATGAGCGTCTGGTGGAATTTCCTTTGTGGGATGAGTATGCGGACAATTTGCGGAGTGATATCGCAGACCGCAAAAACATTGGCGGCCGCTATGCTGATGCCATCAATGCTGCCAAGTTCTTACAACATTTTACCGATTATCCCTGGATGCACTTAGACATTGCTGGTGTGGCCTGGTTGCCGGCACCAGCCAGCTATCGTGGGAAGAACGGGACCGGAGCAGGCGTACGTCTGCTGGTAGATTTTTTAGACAATTATCAGGCCTGAGGGCCACAATGCTATGGCAAGAAATCAAAACCATAAAATTAAGATCGGCATCACCATCGGTGATGTGAATGGGATCGGACCGGAATTGGTCGTCAGTGCATTTCAGGACCAACGCCTGAAAGAGATCTGTGTACCAATTTTGTATGGTTCTTCCCGGGTGATCAATATCTTCCGGAAGGTGATGGGGGTGGAAAAATTTCATTACGTCATCATCCAAAATCCTTCCCAGGCACAGTACCGTAAACTCAATGTCATTGAGTGTGTGCCGGACCTGGAGCGGATTGAGATTGGCAAACCCTCAGAGAATGGGGGGAAGGCCGCGTATCTTTCCGTTAAGCGTGCAGTGGAAGATGCCCAGCATCAGGCCATTGATGCTCTGATCACCATGCCAGTAGATAAGCACAGCTTCCAAAAGCATCAGGAAGACTTTTCCGGACATACCGAATTGTTGGCGCAGGCCTTCAATGTAAAGGACAACCTGATGTTCATGGTCGCTGATGAGTTGCGGGTAGGACTGGTGACCAATCATTTGCCCATCTCAGAAGTTGCAGCAAAATTGACCGTAGAAGGCATTGTACGGAAGGCCCAAATCATGCACAAAAGCCTCAAAAGAGACTTTAGCATCCAGTCTCCCATGATCGCTTTGCTGGGACTCAATCCACATGCCGGAGACCAGGGACTGATTGGTGGGGAAGACAAAGAAATCATTGCTAAGGCAGTAACCATTCTGAAGAAAGACAAAGGCATCAAAGCCTTTGGTCCTTATCCAGCGGACGGATTCTTTGGCTCTCTGACGTACCGTCGATTCGACGGGGTGCTGGCCATGTACCACGATCAGGGATTGATTCCTTTCAAATTGTTGGCGGGTTATTCCGGGGTAAATTTCACGGCCGGGATCCCGGTAGTGCGTACGTCGCCCGATCACGGTGTCGCCTATGACATTGCCGGCAAAGGCAAAGCTTCCGCTGAAAGCCTGCGGGAATGTATTTATCTAACCCTGGATGTATTCCGCAATCGCAAAATGAACCTCGATTTAGAGGCCAATGCACTACCGCCTTCCGAATACAAACCGAGTCGTCATCGTCCCAAGACGCCGCCACCACCGGTTGCACCGCCACCAGAAGAAGGAGAGGAAATGATGCTGGATGAAAGAGAAGATCCGGCCGATAAGGTATAAGGAAAACTCATTCCCTGATTGGCTCTACCATAATGACATCTTCGCGATCAACTGCCACGAGGCCGGGTGGATCTCCCTTGCGTTTACGAATGTATTTGCGGGTGGTATACTGCACTGCCACCAGACTGTCGTTTTTGCGTTTAGAGTAAAATGCTGCCAATTGGGCAGCATACTCGAGCACATCACCCGGCACTTCCCGTCCCGGTAGCCGCTTGATGATGACATGAGACCCGGTCACATCCTTAGCATGCAGCCAGAGGTCTTCTTTACGGGCATATTTAAAGCTCAGCTCGTCATTGTTTTTGGCACCCTTTCCGACCAGAATATCATAACCACCCCGGCTAAAGGTTCGAAACGGAATGCGTTTTTGATTGGTACTTTTTTCCTCTGGATCCAGACTTTTGACCAAATCACGCAGGGGCTTCATCTCCGGATATGAGAAACCAGCCTCGCTAAATGATAGTTCCTGGGGTGGAATGATGTTCTGGAAGGCTTCCATCCGCATTTCCGCTTCGAGCACTTCCTCTTCTACTTCGGCTAACTGTGCCTTTAAGTAGTGAATTTTGGCCTTGCGGTTCTTGTGTTTTTCATAGTAGCGTTGCGCATTGTCCTGGGGGGAAAGCTTGGGATTGAGTTTAATGGAGATGCTGCCTTCCTGATAAAAATCGTCCAGTTCTACTTTCTTTTCACCTGTTTCAATGGCGTGAAGGTTGGCCATGATGATGTGCCCAATTTCTTCGGGATTCCGTTCTGTCTCGATTTGCTGGACGCTTTTTTGATAAGACGCCAGATTTTTGAGAAGCTTTTTATGCGGCTTTTCGATAGCGCGTTGCGCAGTCCGGTATTGATCCAGGTAATGACTGTACTGAAAATGCGCTTTCATGAATAAACCAATGCCTTTTTCAATTCCCGCTACCCGAATCAGTTCATCTTTTTCAGGGGGAAAAAGACTCAGACGAATGCGGTTGTTTTCCCTAAACAAATAATAGATCTGGGCATCAGCCTGGCTGAGACTGCTCTGATAGGCGGTTTCAAAGGACTTGCCTGACTGCATCTCGGCTAAGACCCAGGCAGCAAAGCGTTTGTCATAAATGGGGGAAATGTCTCGTAGGGCAGAGAGGATGGCGGGCGCATTTTGTTCCGGTGAGGCGATGGCATTTTCTGGATGAAATGGACCAGCAGCCTCCACAAAACCCCAATCTTCTTCCTTTTTCTGGTTAAACAGCTTCAAAACCTCGCTTCCTTTCCGCAAGATCACATTGGCAGCCGGGCCGTGCAGTTTACAAACCAGATTATACTGGTCAGATAATTCGACGACGAGAATGCGTTCGAAAGGGACCACCCGAATCTTTTCAATCCGTTGCCGCCAGATCTCTTCAAACAAATCCACCACATTGCGTTTGGCCTTGGCGAAGCTGTCCACCGGAACCAGATACGTCAGCGGGGTATGACAGCCAATCCGTAATCCCCCTGATTCCGCCAGAATCACCAACTCATTGCGGTTTTGGGAAAAACACACCCTGATACGCTGCCCCACCAGTTGTTGGTCAAGATGTGCCGCAAGATGTTTGAGGGTGAAGTGATGGAAATGCATGCCCAAAGATAACATCTCCTCCACGGTTTTCAGGAATTGACAAATCATTACCTTTGCAACATGAAGCAAGCCAAAGCAGAAGGGCCGTTTATTTTGGCCATTGAGACCGCGACCATGATCGGATCGGTTGCAGTTTTCGAAGGAGAAAAACTCCTGGGGAGCATAGACATGCGGCGCGCCAAAAGTCATGCTCGTCTGCTTACGCCGATGATCCAAACCCTGCTGAAAGACCTGGAAATAGAACCCCAGGCGTTATCTGCAGTTGCCGTGGCCAAAGGACCTGGTTCGTATACTGGTTTGCGGGTAGGAGTCTCGACCGCCAAGGGGCTTTGCTATGCGCTGGACAAACCTCTGCTTTCCCTTGGAAGCCTGGAAGGTTTGGCCTGGTCGGTGCAATCTTTGGCCCACAGTCTGGATGCATTGATTTGTCCCCTGATAGATGCCCGAAGGATGGAAGTATACTGCGCAGCCTATGACCAGCAGGGTAGGGAAGAGGTGCCCGTCCAGGCAGTGATCGTGGAAGAAGGCAGCTTCGGAGAATTATTGGACAAACAGAAAGTCATCTTCGTGGGAGACGGAGCGGAGAAATGTCAGCCTCTGCTTTCTCATCCCAATGCCATTGTCTTGCCGGATGTTTTGTCAAGTGCAGCCAGTATGGGAAAAGCTCTTTGTAAAAAGTATGCAGAAGATGATTTTGAGGATCTGATCCATTTCGAGCCTTTCTATTTAAAAGACTTCGTGGCCACAAAGTCCAAAAAGTGGCAATGGAATTTGGGTGCCAGATAAAAGAAGCCGTTTCCTTCACTCCATCACAAATTCTCCTGCAGACTTTGCCGTGCAGTTCCGCAATACGATTCCTTTCTGTCAAAACTTTTTCAGTTGCGTGTGCTTTCAAGAAAGAGGGGCTTGATCATGAGGAGATGTTCCGGTCATTTTGAAGCCACCTGCTCCATGAAAAATTCTGTTTATCATTTCCTGCATGTTGTTTTGGTTCTGATGTTCGGCTTGATTTGGTCGAATCAGCTGTCTGCTCAGAAAAAATACTCGCTTCAGCAGGCCCAGGCCGACTTTGATTTTCTCATTGCCGAATTACAAGCCAAGCATCAGGGCTTATACCTTCATTTGTCCAAAGCTGAGACCGATCGAAGACTTGATAGCTTGCGCGCACAGCTGTTTGAAGACATAGACCGTGTGCGTCTGTTCAAGATCATGAATGCGGTCATCGCCTTGACCAATGAAGGCCATACGGGAGTGAAACTGCCGAAGGCGAGTCTACTGAAACTTGGGACCTCCCAATCTTTTTTGCCAATTATCCCCCGTTTTCTGGAAGGGAAAGCTTACCTGCTGCAGTATTTTGGGAAAGAAGAGAAAGATCTGCAGCGCGGGGTGAAAATTTTATCCATCAATGGTAGAAGTATGGAGACTATCCTGGCAGAGGCCTATCCCTACATTCCCACTGATGGCTTGAATCAAACTTCTGCCCGTGAATGGCTGGGCTGGCGGTTTCCGTTTATCTACCGGATTGGTTTTGGGGCATCTACTAGGTTTGATATGGTTGTGGAGCGGGATGGAGGACAGAAAGACACCGTCAAACTGAACGCCGTTCGCGCGACGCGTATCAAAGGGAAGCATGGGCAATTGCGGGGAACTTTTCTAAAACACAAGGATTTGCAGTATGAGCAAATCAATGACTCCATCGCCTATCTGGCGGTAAACAGTTTTTCTATTCCGGCAAAGGAATACGTGCCATGGCTGCAGATGCAGTTTCAAAAAATCAATCAGGCGGGCATCAAGCATCTGATTCTCGATGTGCAGGACAATGGCGGTGGGTCTGAGGGGAAGGAAAATCTGCTCATGTGCTATCTGACCAATGACGTATTTCAGAAATATAAATTCGTCTCTATGCCGACGGCAATCTATCAGCCGATTCAAAATCGAAAAGGGATTCGCTTTGATCAATGGTCTGATGCAGAGAAAGATGCCCGTAGAGGTACATTCAGCTTACAGAGTGATTATTTCTCAGAATTTGACTTCCAAAAACCGGATAGCAATCTGGTATTTCAAGGCAAGCTCTATCTCCTGACCAGTGGGATTTCATTTAGTGGGGGGGCTGAATTTAGCAGCATGATTAAGATGACTGGCCGCGGATTGGTGGTGGGTGAGGAGACCGGAGGGGTATATGAAGGAAACGTCAGTGGCTACAGCCGTTCGGTTCGACTGCCGCATTCCCGGATTGAGGTATCCGTTCCGATTGTGTATTTCCGGATCAACGTGGAACCTGCGGTTTTGAGTCGGGGTGTCATGCCTGATCATGAAGTACCACAAACCGCAACTGATTATTTTCAGGGAAAAAACTCTAAGAAGAAGTATGTTTTAGAAAATATCCTGGGAATTTCGCCCACTGATTAGGCGAATTGAATCAACAATTCATTCTTCTCGACGGAGGCTTTTTCTTCCACCAGGATTTTGGCAATGATACCATCACCAGGAGATTTGATCACATTTTCCATTTTCATGGCTTCCAGGATCAGCAATGGCTCGCCTTTCTGAATGCTGGCCCCTTCTTCTACCTGAATCGAGTGAATCAAACCTGGCATGGGTGCTTTCAGCACTTCCAGCTTCTTCTTCATGCTGTCTTCCAAACCGAGTTGTTTGATCAGATCATCGGTACGGGAACGTAGCTGAACGGTGGTGCGCTTACCGTTGATACTCAGTTGAACTTGTTTGTTTTCCTCGTCTACTTTGATCACAAAAAGGGTGTAGCTTTTGCCCGCAAACTGAATCTGCCAAAGTTTCTCGTTGATTCTTTCAATGTCAGGCTGAACGGTCTGGCCGTTGACTTGAAATCCCTGAACCAGATTTTTCAACAACAACTCCTGTCCTTCAACAATCGCAGTATTCATGCGTGATTTAGCTTTGAGGATGATCGATGGCTGGTTCCAGATTCTCATCAGAACCCTTATCTGTAGAAGCGTCTTCCTTGTCAAATGTTAGCAGCAAAGCCGGCAAAAAGACCAGATTGCTAAACATGGCGATGCCCAGGGTCAGGGAGGTCAGGAAGCCAAGTGCTTTGGTCCCGCCAAATTCAGATGCGGTGAAGCAGACAAATCCCCCAAACAAGATGATGGATGTATAGATCATACTGACCCCAGTATCATCGAATGAATTGGATACCGCTTGTTTTACCGTATCTCCGGTCTTTCGAGCCAATCGATAACGTGCCAGGAAGTGAATAGAATCATCCACAGCGATACCGAAAGCGACCCCAAATACCAGGGCGGTGGAAGGTTTGAGCGCGATTCCGGCAAAGCCCATGATGCCTGCAACCATGATCAATGGCAGCAGATTGGGGACCAAACTGATCAGCACCATGCGCATGGACCGGAAAAGTAAACCCATGATAATGGCAATGACCACAAAGGCTATCAGCAAACTCTTCAGGAGATTCTCGATCAGCGCGTCATTGTTTTTGATGAAAATCTGCGGCGTACCAGTGATATGAACTTCGTATCGTTCAGGAGAAAAGATTTTATCGACATCCGCCCGCACAGAATCAACCAGCTTTTCCATTTCTAGAGACCCGATATCTTTTAAGGAAGCGGAAACGCGGGTGATTTGAAACAGCGAATCTGTGAGCATCTTGGAGAGCGACAACTCACCAAAAAATTTGGTGTTGCGGGCGTAGTCGCCAATAATAGGTGTAGTCTGACTGCTGGGCAGCTCATAAAAGTCTGGATCGCCACCAAAGAATGATTGATTGAAAAATTTGGCGAAGTCTGCGACACTGATGCTTTTGGACAGCGATTGATATTTGGTCAGCTCCTGCTGGAGCTTTTCAATTTTTTGCAGGTTCCTCCTGCGCAGGGCACCTCTTCTGCTTTTGGTATCAATCATGATTTCAAAAGGCAAGGCACCATTGAAACGGTCTTCGATGAAACGCAGGTCTTTCAGAATTTTGCTTTCCTCGGGCATATCATCCACGATGAAGGCAACTGGAATCACCTGGCTCATGCCATAGAGAGACAGTCCGAAGAGAGTGGCGGTGATGACATAGACAATGCCACGGTGGTTTTGAACGACTTTTTTCAGACTTCTGATCACGAAAGACAAACCCCGACGGTCAAGGTGAGCCGTTTGATTTGTGGTCGGTGGGGGCAGAAAGCTGAAAAAGATGGGGATGAGAAAGAGAGAAATGAAGAATGCTGCCACAACACTGAGGCCAGCGACAATCCCAAATTCTCTCAAATATTGAATGCTGGTAAATGACAAAACGCCCAGACCAATGGCCGTGGTTGCGTTCGTCATGACTGTAACAATCCCAATTTTCTCAACCACCAGGACGAGGCTTTTGACCTTATTCTGGGTACGTCGATATTCAATGTGATATTTGGTAATGAGATAGACGGAATTGGGAATGGAGATGACCGTAATTAAGGCTGGAATGATGCCGGTTACAAGGGTCATTTTATAGCCCAACAGACCAATTAACCCCAGCGAAAAGACAATCACACTGGCTACCACAATCATGGGGAACAGCACATTGTACAGGGAGCGGAAAAATACCAGGAGTGTGATGGCCGTTACAATCAGGGCCAAAGCCAGAAAAAGGACCAGCTCTGATTTAACCGTTTCGTGCATGTTTACCCGGATGACCGGCATGCCGGCGAAGTGTGGCTCCAGTTTGTGTTTTTCCCCGAAACGATAAAAAGGATCCCGTACACTACGAACCAGATCTACTTTTTTATCCGTGTCCAGCATGGCCGAATTAAACGACACTGCGACCAATGTGGTGCGCATCGAATCGTCCAGTAACAAACCCTGATAAAATGGGAGATTTCGAATCCGGTCAGCGATACTGTCTACTTCCGCCTGATTTTGCGGTTTCCCGAATAAGAGCGGTTGCAGGCTAAAACCTTCTATGCTATCATCCCGGACCACATCATACAATCTGGTCAGGCTGATGACGCCTTCAACGCCTTCTAACTGTTCCAACTCCTCGGTCAGGTCATAGAGGTCCGCAAACATTTCGTAGGAAAAGATGTCACCGCTGACACTGGTAACCATTACATTGGCATCATCACCAAAAATGTCCCGAAACTGCTCGTATGCTTTGCGGATATCACCTTCGGTGAGGATTGCGCTGGAAATGGTTTGGGCAATCTCTGTTCCCCGGTTGACCCACATGAATGCAGTGATCAATCCTACCACCATCAGGATTGGAATTCTACTACGAAGAATAAAGGTTGCAATCGACTGCCAAACAGGATTCATAGGGGGCAAAGGTAGTAATTTTTTATCAGCGTGGAAGCATCATCACGAAGGGGGAAAATTATTTATTGTCGCGCTGGCAAAGGTCTCAAAATGATCTCAATCCGACGATTTTGGGCACGGCCTTCAGGGCTTTGGTTGGAGGTAAGCGGATCAAATTTGCTGCGACCCGCTGCAACCAGCAAATGTGGGGGAATCCCAAAGCTGATCAGCGTACGCACAACTTCTGTCGCCCGGCGCACACTCAGGTCCCAGTTGTCCCGTAATGCGTCATTGGGGCGTAGTTCCTGGTTGTCGGTATGCCCTTCGACTGTAATGGTCAGGTCCCTGCGATTCTTTAGCGCTTCGGCAATGTTGCGCAGGCTGGTTTTGCCACGTTCGTTGAGACGTACTTCCCCGGAAGCAAATAGTAGCTGATTCTTGAGCCGAAAGATCAACTGGTGGTCATCGGCAAGAAAATCAATCTCGTTGCTCTGTAAACCGGATAGGCGTTGGGCCAACTCCTGGAAATTGTGGTTAAAGCGAACGGGCTGACGCAGATCAGCGTCGAGTGGCGCCACTGGCGGCGCAATCCGGCGACCTGGTATCGGGTCCAGGCGCAATTCGCGGACTTGCTGCGCCTGAAAACGCGGATTGTCGACCAAAACTGAATCAATGTAGTCTTGCAAAAAATCATTGCGCTCGTGTTCCATCATCAGGACCCGGTGCAAGGAATCCTGTCGGACTGCCAGGTCATTGAAACGATCCGTTGATACCACACAAGCTGAGAGGATGCCCGAAATACAGAGAAACAATACGCTCCAGGGCTTTGGCATAAATAGAGGGAATATCGGCTGAATCGATTGTGAATCAGGACAAAATAAGGAAAAACCAGCACGAAAACGAAGGCGCAGCGTCCTGGTTCTTTTCTTTTGGAGTCATTTGCGTATTTTCACCCCACATTTTACACCAACAGACCATGGCGCTTAATCTCGAATTGCTTCGCAATCTTTGCCTCACGCCCGGTGCGCCCGGCGGAGAAGAACCCATCCGGCAGCTGGTTCTGCGCGAAATTGAATCCCTCGTTGATGATATTCAAGTAGACCACATGGGCAATGTCATTGCCCTGAAAAAAGGGAAAGAATCCCGCAAGGTGATGGCTGCTGCCCACATGGATGAAATTTCTTTCATCATCACCCATATCGACAAAGAAGGCTTTGCCCGTTTTCATACCCTCGGCGGCTTTGATCCCAAAACGCTGACTGCCCAAAGGGTGATCGTGCATGGAAAAAAAGACCTGCTCGGGGTGATGGGCTCAAAACCGATCCATATCATGACCCCTGAAGACCGCAACAAAGCACCCAGGATTCAGGATTATTTCATTGACTTTGGGATGTCGGGAGAGGAAGTGATGAAGCACATTTCAGTTGGAGATAAAGTGACACGTGAGCGGGATTTGGTTGAAATTGGTGAGACCGTTTGTACCAAATCACTGGATAATCGGGTGTCAGTCTACATTTTGATTGAGGCCCTGCGCCAAATGAAGACGCCTGCTTATGATTTCTACGCAGTGTTTACTGTGCAGGAAGAAATCGGTTTGCGGGGGGCGACTACTTCAGCGCATTACATCAATCCAGAATTTGGCTTTGGACTCGATACCACTATCGCCAATGACCTGCCCACGGCGCAGGAGCATGAAAAGATCACCAAACTGGGTGCAGGCGCGGCTGTGAAAATCATGGATTCATCAGTCGTTGCCGACAGCCGCATGGTGCGTTTCATGGAAAGCGTAGCGGAAAAGCACGGCATTGACACCCAACGTGAGATCCTCACTGCCGGTGGAACCGATACCGGTGCCCTGCAAAGAGCAGCTGATGGTGCCATTGCAGGATGTATTTCCATTCCCACCCGCCATATTCACTCCGTCGTCGAAATGTGTCACAAAGGTGATATTGAAAAATGCGTGGACCTCCTGGCCCGCTGTGTAGAAGAACTAGACCAATTTGACCCCCAATGGTAAGCCCAATGATGACCCCTTATACCACCGCATACGAATACGTTCGCAAACTATATGACCAGGAGCCGGAAGTCGGCATTATCCTGGGTACTGGCCTGGGTGGGCTGGTAAATGAGATTGAGATTGAGAAAAAAATTCCTTACAACTTTATTCCCCACTTTCCGATTGCGACAGTCGAAAGCCATTTTGGTGCGTTGATTTTTGGAACCCTACGGGGTAAAAAAGTAGTAGCGATGCAAGGCCGCTTTCATTACTATGAAGGCTACTCCATGCAGCAAATCACCTTTCCGGTCCGGATCATGAAGATGTTGGGGATCAAAACCCTCTTGGTATCCAATGCTTCCGGTGCGTTGAATCTGGATTACCAGAATGGCGATTTGGTGATCATTGACGATCACATCAATCTGCTGGGAGACAGTCCGCTTTCCGGCCCCAATCTGGATGACTTTGGACCGCGCTTCCCTGGCATGGTCCGCCCTTACGATCCTGATATGGCGGCCAGAGCCCTGGAAATTGCCAAAGAAGACGGGACCCGTATCCAGGTTGGCGTGTATGTCGGGGTCAAAGGTCCCAATCTCGAAACCCGGGCGGAATATCGCTATCTCCGGATCATCGGGGGGGATGTGGTCGGCATGTCTACGGTGCCGGAAGTGATCGTGGCCAGACACATGGGCATCAGGACGTTTGCCATCTCGGTGGTTACAGACATTGGAGACCCTGACAATCTCGAAGAAGTCACGCTGGCAGATATGATCGAAATAGCGGGTGAAGCGGAACCAAAGCTGACCCGTATTTTTGCAAAATTGGTGGAAGAATTATAAGCCCCAACCAACCTGCATTCTTTCATCTGACACTTTAGCCAGATTTGCAAGGCATCCGTTTGATCATATTGATGTTGCTGGGGCTGACGTCAGCCTCTGCCTTCGCCCAGTTTCCGACCAATCCCGGACA
>JBCBZF010001161.1:0-2131 GCA_039815525.1 Bacteroidota bacterium
ACAGAAATTATCTACCGAAGAGATACAGGTAAATATTATACATAAAGCTGTTGGGCCTATCACGGAGAGTGATGTGGTGTTGGCCTCTGCCTTGTCTGTCATGCTCCTCATCGTGGGGGGCCTTTCTCTGGATCAATGGTATACATCTGTAACCTTTCTGTCTCTCGCAGTGATTTTACTATGGACTGTCAGAAGAAAAAGTCCTGACTGGTTGGGGCACTTTTTTAGTGCCTATCTGATCAGTTTGATTCCATTCTTACTGGTCAATGGTGTGCTGACAGCACTTCCAGTCGTCATCTACAACAATACAGAGAATCTATCCCTGCGTCTGGGCAGCATTCCAGTCGAAGACACCATGTACAATATGCTGATGCTGCTCCTGACCATCGGCGTGTATGAAGCATTGGGAAAGAAAGTACCACAAGCCAAAGCCTCAATACCCTCAACGCAGGTCCATGTATGATCTCCAATCCCATATCGACCCCCATTCCGGCTTCTGTTTCGGGGTGGTGTTTGCAATCGAAATGGCAGAGGATATTTTACGTGAACATGGAGAGTTGTACTGCCTGGGAGACATTGTCCACAATGACCAGGAAGTAGATCGTCTAACCAATATGGGCCTCAAAATCATCGACCACCATCAATTGCAGAAACTGCAAGGGGCGAGAGTTTTGATTCGCGCCCATGGGGAACCACCCAAGACGTATCAGATCGCTATGGACAATGACCTGGAACTGATTGATGCCTCTTGCCCGGTGGTATTGAAGCTTCAGAATCGGATCCGGCAATCTCATGAGAAAGGTGATCAGATTCTGATTTATGGAAAAAAAGAGCATGCAGAAGTAGTCGGTTTGCAGGGACAAACCAATGGGGATGCCATTGTTTTCATGGATGTGGACGAGCTTGATAAATCGAGTCTCCCTCAAAAATTGACGTTGTACAGTCAGACAACCAAGAATAAAGAATCATTTTATCAGGTGGCCAGGCGGCTCAAGGCAGAAGGCTTTGACGTTCAGGCACACGATACGATTTGCCGACAAGTTTCCAACCGGGATATCGAACTGACACATTTCGTTCAGCAGTTTGACCGGATCGTATTTGTCGCTGGCCGGAAATCATCAAATGGAAAAATGCTGTTTGAAGTATGCCGCCGTGAAAATCCACAGACGTATTTTGTTTCCGGACCTGATGAGATTCAGCAAGCCTGGTTTCGGCCAGGAGAACGAATCGGGATTTGTGGTGCCACCAGTACGCCCCGTTGGCTGATGGAATCTGTCAAATCTGTCCTGGATCGACTCTGAATGCAATTCTTCCGCAAGCATACCGGCATCCTTGTGGCATCAATTGTGATGAGTGCCTGGCTATTGTTGCTGCTGTTACATTTCAACTGGACCATAGACTGGTCTCATCCCTGGACCTGGTTGGGCATATTGGTGCAGACCCACTTATTTACGGGATTGTTTATCACAGCGCATGATGCCATGCATGGCTCTGTCAGCCCGGGCCATGCCCGCATCAATCATTTGATTGGGCGCTTGTGTGCCATAGGATTCATGTTCAATTCATATAAGCTCCTGCGCCCCAAGCACTATGAGCACCACCGATTTGTCGGCACCGAACAAGATCCCGATTTTCATGGTGACAAATCGGGTTTTTGGTTTTGGTATCTGAAATTTGTGCGGGAATATGTGCGCTGGCCACAGATCTTACTGGCGGCAGTCACCTTTAATGTCTTGCTGCATCTGGTTGGGATTCAGGAAATCAATCTCATTTTGTATTGGGTCATCCCCTCCTTACTGAGTACACTTCAGCTGTTTTACTTTGGCACTTTTTTGCCCCACATGGGAGATCATCACAATGAACATAGATCTCATTCTCAGGGAAAAAATCATCTTTGGGCTTTCCTCAGCTGCTATTTCTTTGGGTATCACTTTGAGCACCACGATCAGCCCCGTACCCCATGGTGGCTATTATGGAAAGTAAAAGAGGCTCAATAATCGCTACCACACCTCGAGCTTTTCATCCATGGTCACAGTCTGGCGACAATGATCATTCACAAATACGGTCAAGGTAACTTCATAGACACCTGCCAGGGAATAGGTTTTGAGGGGATTTTGCTCAGTAGAAGTGG
>JBCBZF010000487.1:0-5290 GCA_039815525.1 Bacteroidota bacterium
GCACCACTGGCTGCTGAACCAGTTCTTTACCAAATAGTTTGCGTGTTGTTGTGCGCTCTAACGCGTCCTCTAGCGCACGTCGCGCAAAGCCGAGGCCCGCAGCGCCAACCGTGGTGCGGCAGCAGACCTCTCACAAGCAAAACTCGCCAATGCTGACCTCAGCAATGCCCGCATGGTCAAAGTCAATTTACAGGAAGCGAATCTTTCCTACGCGAATCTGAGCGGCGCTGACCTTACCAATGCCTGGCTACAAAAAGCGGATCTGACCGGCGCGGATTTTTCTAAAACGGAATTGACCGGCGCCAACCTGGAAGGGGCTGAGTTATACGATGCCGTTTTTCGCAAGGACCAGGAAAATCTCCTGCGCAGCAATGGCATTACTGACTTTGAGGGGATTATCTTTGCCTGAACATGAAATGTCTCATCATTCAGACGGCCTTTATTGGTGATGTGGTGCTGGCGACGCCTTTGGTAGAAAAATTAAACACTTTCTGTCCGGAGATGGAGTTGCACTTTCTGTTACGGAAAGGCAATGAAGGCCTGCTGGATGGGCATCCGTTGATTGATCGGCTGCTGATTTTTGACAAAAAACAACACAAATTCAAAAACCTCCTGCGGCTTTTACAAGAGATTCGCCAGGAAAAATATGACCTCATCATCAATGTCCAACGATTTGCGGCGACAGGCTTTCTGACGGCATTTTCCGGAGCAAAAGAACGGATTGGTTTTCGTAAAAATCCTTTTTCCTTTCTTTTTACCAAAGCCTTTCTGCATCAAATCAGTGCTGAAGATCAACACCAACATGAAGTCAAACGCAATCTGCAATTGATTACGCATCTGACGGATGATAGCTTTGTGCGTCCGAAGCTCTACCCAACCGCAAAAGACCGATCCGCTTTTTCTCCCGAAAAACCATATTTCTGCATCGCCCCGGCTTCCGTTTGGTTCACAAAACAACTGCCAGCGCCCAAGTGGATAGAACTGATCCGTCAGCTTCCCGCTGACCATCACATTTATCTCCTTGGTGCAAAGGGTGATCAAACCTTGTGTGAACACATCCAGGCGGCAGTTCCTGATAAAGAAGTGGAGATCCTGGCCGGTACATTGAATTTGCTGGCGTCAACCGCTCTGATGCAAGGGGCGCGCATGAATTTTGTCAATGATTCAGCACCACTGCATTTTGCATCAGCTGTCAACGCACCCGTGCGGGCGGTATTTTGCTCAACCGTTCCTGCTTTTGGATTCGGTCCTCTGTCAGACGACAGTGCAGTAATTGAGTCGCCCCATCAGTTGGCCTGTCGTCCTTGTGGCCTGCATGGCAAGAAGGCTTGTCCGGAAGGGCATTTTCGGTGTGCGGATGTGGAGGTGGCGAACATGGTAGAGGGATTAAATAGATAGGTTCGGGATCAGGACCCACTCTCCCGCGCCCGCAACCAGGTAAAGGGAATAGAACGCTCCTTTGGTGCCCGCTTCATGCGTTTGAATACCCCGCCAAGTCCCCATCTGATCAGCACCGGTAGGAGAAAGAGATCAGAGAATACTGCAAAAACCAGCGCTAAACTGATGAAGAAGCCAGTGATGTAGGTGGTTTGGAATTGGGAGAACATCAGAACACCAAATCCACCGATCAGAATCAGTGAGGTAATCACAATCGCACGTCCGGTAGAGAGGTAAGTGGTTTTGAGGGCAGATTGTAGGTCGCTGCTTTTGACCATTTCAGTTTTCAACCGGCTGAGAAAATGGATGGTGTCATCTACGGCAATCCCAAACGCAATGGTGAAAATCACGGCCGTAGACATTTTGAGACCAATATTGCACAGACCCATTAGCCCCGCAATCAGTACCAACGGCATCAGATTGGGAACCAGGGACATCCAGACCATCCGAAATGAGCGAAAAATGAAGCCCATCAGCAGGGCCACCAGGCCCATCGCACCCAGCAAGCCCCACCCAAGATTCCGGGTAATGACCTCATTGCTGCGGTCCAGCAAAAGTGCTTTGCCCGTGATGCGGCTGCGGTATTGGTTCGAGGGAAAAAGTTTTGCCAGATATTGGGTGAGCTGCGCATTTTTCTTCCGAATCTCATTGCTGCCCAGATCCTCAATTTTGGCCTGAACCAAAGCGGTAGAATAATCTTTGCTTAGGATATCACGCAGACTCATCCGCTGATAGCTGGTGTCCATATAGTTGACGATCAACTCAAATTCACCAGGATCATCTGGTAGCTTAAAATGCCGTGGACTGCCATTGTGAATGACCCGATTGAAGCGTTTGACCTGGGTAACCAGGCTGTAGTGCGATTTGACGCCATATTCAGAGAATAGATAATCCTCCAGTGAGTCCAATTTGGCCAGACTGCCTTGGTTGTAGAAATTTTTATCCCCTTCTGTTTTCTCCACATAAATCTCTACCGGCCGAATCCCGGAAAAATATTGATCGAAGAAGTTGAGACTGGCGCTGTATTCGTCTCCGGCTGCCAACTCTTCATATAAAGTTGAATTGACTTGTAGATTGGACATGCCATAGAAAGCTGTCAGGAGGATGAAAATGGAGAAGACGACAATTTTACGCGGATGTTGACGCGTGATGTTAAAAGCGGCCAGCGACCAGGCTAAGGTGCGCAATTTGCGTTTATCGCGGGCTTTGGCATGGAAATCTGGAAATACCTGTAACAGCCAGGGCAAGAGAATGACTGCCAGCACGTAGGCATACAGGACACCTACTCCGGCAAAAATGCCAAAGGCGATAAATGGCTCAATGTCAGTAAAACCAAGGGTCATGAAGCCAAAGGCGGTGGTCAGGGAGGTAAGCAGAATGGCCCGTCCAATGTCCCGCAGACTAAATTGGATGGCGACCGCTTTGTCCACTGCTTCCAGGCGTGCCTCCTGATACCGACTCACAATGTGGATCACATCGCTCAACGCCACAATGCTGATGATAGACGGCAAAATAACCGTCATCGTGTTGATGCTAACCCCAAAAAAAGAAAGCGTACCCATGGTCCAGATGATCGACAAAGCAATCACCAGCATGGGAATCACGATGCCCCAGATAGACCGGAAGGTGAAAAAGAGGATCAGAGTGATGAGCACCAACGACAAAGCCGTCAGCAGAAACAATTCATGCTTTAAGGCTTCGACATAGTCCTGATCGGTTTTGAGGCTGCCGGAAAAATAGTGTTCCGCAAATTGAGCCGAATTGAGTCGATCTTTCACGGCTGTCAACAGCGCTTTCCCTTCAGACTCGCTCAACTTGGATTCCAGTTCCAGATACAGACAGACTGACTGATCATCGGAGGAGATAAATTTCTCCTTCACATCCGTGTAGGCATAGAAATAAGCAGAATCTCGTTGATGGTATTGAGGTTGATGTGGATGAAAAAATGGGCGATTGCGTGGGGTAAAAAAGGCGTCCATGACATAATTGTCGAGCGTTGTCAGCGAAGAAGCTTGTTTGACACCCGGCAGAGAATCCAAATCGAGACTCAGCGCATCGATTCGAGGCAGAAAATCACCTTTGAAAACCCCTGAATCACTTTTTACCCCAATGATCAGAAAGGATTTATCGGACTGAAACTGCGTAAGGTGGTCCTGGTAAAAAGCCAGATCCTCATCATGCTTGGGAAACAGATTGTCAATGTCAAAATCAAACCGCAACTGAGTGAGAAAGAAAGCGCTCCCCAGGCTCATGAGGGCGATTCCAATCAGGGAGAGTTTGCGGAAGAAAGTCATTGAAGGTTGAGTCGTTTGAGCAAAAAGTCTGAGAGTTGCGCAGCATAATGTGCATGCGCGGCGGCGTTGGGATGGCTATCCACCGGATGGTGGGTCCAAACCGAATCACGCAGATCGAGCGAGATGTCCAGATTGGCGATGCCGAGCTTGGATAACTCCCGCAGACGCTTTTCTGTTGCCTCATTTTGGGTTAAAGCTGCCACCAGCAAAGGCACATTATGCTGATCACATAGCTTTTGCATCTCTTGAAACAGCCAAAGATTCAGATGCTCCACCTCAATTTGGTGACTGTCCCAGTAATCTTTGATGTCCTGTCCCAGATTGATCAGCGCGACATCCTGTCGCCCCGGCCAGTCAGCATACATTTCCCGCCAGTCCAGCCAATGAATCTCTATCTGCTCGCCATGCTGGCGAACATACGGCATACGGCTTTGGACCATGCGATCTTGCAGGATTGGATTGGCGCGTTCAAACCCAATGTGCAGATGACGTCGGTAAACAGGCAACAAAACATTGCGTGCGTCATGAAAATCCGCGTAAAGAACCACGACAAAGGTGGGCTTTTGATCTTTCTTCAATTGTCGTTTCAATTGCAGAAATGACTGAATATTTCCAAAACCCGGTCGGGCAAAATTTCGTATGCGCTGCTGCGGTAAAGCCTGCTGAAGCCGCCAGCCCAAACTGAGGCTGTCATCTACGCCCATGCCGTAGGCATAGGAGCACCCCATGAGATAGATTTCCTCTTGTACGGAGTCGAGTGGCTGCGAGCGACTGATTCGCAGTGAGTCCGGTCCATGGGTTGCGGTATAGGTAAGCGCATCGTTGATGGTTACCTGAAAGCGTCCGGGGTGCAGGGCGAATCCCAGTTGGGCATCCGGCAGGATGCAAAAGGCGGGTTCTGCTGACAAGCTGTAGGCCGAACGCCGGTATGGTTCATAGCCCACAATCCGCAGGGCAATTTCCAGACAAGGCAGGAAGAGCACCAGCAGATAGAGTTTGAACAGCAGGGAAGATGTCTTTTTCCCGGACATGAGACTGAAAGATAAATTGATCGCAGAATCCCTTACCACATTTTCTCAAAATCAGTGGGGACGACCTGATGGTTCCGGCTCTGCCAGTTGCTATTTGTGGCTTCTGCCTTTTTGGAGAAAATCCGCATGAATAAGGCAATTGGTACCAGCACCGCGAAATAGATGATGCCCAACAACAAAGCGCTTTTGACTCTTCCAATCCGACGCATGGCCAGATTGAACCAGAATAAAAAGCCCCCCCGAAAGGCTGCTGAAAGCAGGGAAAAGAAAAAGATCAGTGTCGCTGCCGCCGCAAAATGCCAGTAGCCACTCAGCCACCATAAACCTGAAATGGACAGGCAAACCAGAAAAGACTGGAAAATGCTATGTTGAAACAGCGCTTTCACTAAAAAATGCTATAAATATAAGCGCCCAAAACTGAGCTACCACCAATCATGAATACCAGTATCACCAGGAGCAGCAGCATGATCACGGGGGCGAGGAACCATTTTTTCCGCTCAGTGAAATAGATAAACAGGTCCTTGAGAA
>JBCBZF010000579.1:0-4719 GCA_039815525.1 Bacteroidota bacterium
ATACCTCCAAACCAGTGATCCTTCCATACATGCCATCGGGGAAATCGCCGAATTTTACCAAAAACTCTATGGGATCACCGCTGCCGCCGAACAGCAAGCCGATAGCCTGGCACGCTATCTGACCGGAGACCTCGCCAGTGTATATCAGGGATCAGTGCTGATGAATATTCTCAAATTTGATGACTTCAACCTGTGCAGCGTAGGGGATATTTTACATCCCGCCAACGATCAGGAGATAGAAGAAGTCATTTTTACCGATCTGAGCCAGCGCTATTATAAAAAATGTATTGTCCGCAACGATCGCTTGATTGGGGCCATTTTGTTGGGGGATAAAGCAGAATTTGCAGAGTTCAAAGCCCTGATCGAAGACAAAATCGAGCTATCCGACAAACGCAATGAATTGCTGCGGGCGCAGTCTGGCGCCAAACCAGTTTTGGGCAAATTGCTTTGTTCCTGTAACCAGGTAGGCAGCGGAAATCTCAAAGAAGCCATCGCAGCTGGCTGTACGGATTTGAATGATTTGTGCAAGCAAACTGGTGCCGGATTGGGCTGCGGCAGTTGTAAACCGGAAGTGAAAGCGATCCTGGACGCCTCCCGCAAAATGATCACCACTTAATGTCAGAACGATGCAGGAAAATTTACTACGGGTATTGATCAAAGGTGGCGTTCTGTCGCCTAGTGAAATGAAACAAATCATTGAACTGGCGGAACAGATGGGCCTGAAAACGCTGCATTTTGGGTCGCGTCAGGACATTATTTTTCCCAATGTTACGAATCTGGCAGACTATCAGCATGTATTCCCGTCTCTCACCATGGAATATGTAGCTGACCGGCAATATCAAAACATCGTGAGCTCTTATGTGTCTGCGGATATTTTCCCTGCCACATCCTGGCTGGGCGGAGCAACCTATCTCAATATTCTGGAAAGCTTTGATTATGAACCGAAACTGGAGATCAATATCGTAGACTCTTTGCAGCAATTGGTGCCACTATTTACCGGACAAATCAATTTCATTGCCTCAGAAGAAGAAGATTATTGGTATGTCTACCTCCGCTTGCCGCACTGGGACAGCATTCAATTGTATCCCGTTTTGATCTATACCTGGGACATCGCCAAGGTAGCAGAAGTCATAGAGCAGGCGTATAAAGATGTATCCAATGCAGAGGAGCTGTTTGAAGAAATCAATCATGAAATAGATACGAACAACCGTACCATCAGCAAAGCGCTGAATGTCTCCTTCAATGTCTTCCCTTACTATGAAGGCATGAACAAAATGAGCATTGACCGGTATTGGCTTGGTCTGTATTGGCGCAACAATCAATATGATCTGCGCTTCCTGAAAGCCATGTGCGATTTGTGTTTGGAGTCCCGCATTGGGAAAATCTGTTTGACGCCCTGGAAATCGCTCATCGTCAAAGGCATCCCTGCTCAGGACAAACTGGCCTGGGAAAAACTGTTGGGCCGCTTCGGTATCAATGTGCGTCATTCTTCTCTGGAACTCAACTGGCATCTGCCGGTTGCCGATGAAGATGCCCTGGAACTGAAACGCTACATCGTTCGGAATTTTGACCAGAATGACATCAGTACCTATGGCCTGACCTTTGGGGTGAAAAGTCATTATGGCCTAAATTTTACCTCTATTGTGGTGGAAAAAAATCCGGTTCCCAGCATCGTGCAAGCGTATGATATCCGCCCAACCTACAATGTGCTTTATGGCGAAAAGTTTAATCCCAATCTCCGTAAATATATCACCTACGCGCAGGATGTAGACAAAATTGAGCTACCCGGTTTGCTGATGGAATTGAGTCAGTTGTATTTCGAGCAATTGGGAGAGAATGACGTGGTGGAGGATGAAAGCAAAAGCCTCGAACCCAGCAAGCCTGACGAAGGGGTTGAGATCCTGAATGTTTGGCAATGCCGGGCCTGTCTGACCATCTATGACAGTCGCTATGGCGATCCACGGCAAGGGATCGAACCTGGTCGTTTGTTCGAAGGCTTAGCGGCGGATTATTGCTGCCCGGTTTGCAGCGCGCCCAAAACCTCTTTTGTCAGGCATGAAGGCGGAACCGAAGAGGTCTTTGTTTCTTCTTAATCAGCTTTTCGCACAAAACGAAAATCACTGAACTGCATATGGTGCAACTGATCACCGTCCGGCCCGCCGAAGGTGACGGGCATGCTATGGGCAATCATGATGCCGTTTTCCGCTGAAAAATCCTCCTGAAAAGCCGTGCCCGTATAAAAGCCTGCGCCTTCACGTACTGTGTATTGCAGAATCTCCATCAAGCCACTTTCCTTACTGATCCAAATCAGATATTGGTCGATATCATCCTGCGGTTCAAAAGTGTTCCAGCTCACAAACACCTGATCATAGGTTTTTCCATTCCAACTTGCCTCTCCGGCATAGGTCACCTTGTCGGCTTCGAGTATCCTTTTGTGAAATTCGATGAAATACTGCACGGTTGGCACCCAGAAGCGTGCTTCCTGACTTTCGGCCCAACTCAGCTCTCCGCCAATCTGTCCGGCAGCGGTTTGACCATCTTTCATTGCCCAGACCAATTTGCTGTTCCGTTCAGAGATTTGTCCTTCAAATCTTCCCGAGACATAACTGATCTCTGCATCAACTTTCTCAACTTTCCATGGATTGGCGATGGACTTCATGGGGCCGAAAAACTGATCCTGAAATACCGCAGTATAGGCCACTACCGAATCCCAATTGTGGATGCCATGTTTCGCAGCAGACGCTTCCAGCAGGGCTTTCCCTTTGGTTTTCATCTCTGCTTCCTCTCCATGCTGTTTCACAAAATCATTGCGCAGGTCAGCGGTATACTGACTGATGGCAATACCGGCTATGAGCACGATCACCAACAAAACACCCAGAATGCGAAAAAAGGTCTTCATCTGTCTCAAATTTGGTTTCCGCAAAGGTAGACGAATGTTCAAACACGAAATTGTCGGGAGATAGGCAAAAAAGGAACGAGGGGCGAGGTGTCAGGGGCGAGCTGAAAATTTTCTCGCTCTTCACTCCTCTTTCCGCTTCCCAATCCGCATAAGCACACAGCCTTTGATGCCAGTTAAGTTTTCGGTCTCAAAATTCTTTCGAAGATAAGCGGTTCCGCCACCCTGGCAACTCATGATCAGCTCACCAGGTACCACATCTTCATGCTTTCGTTTCCGACTGAGCTGAAAGCCCTTTTGTTGATTGTAGACCAACTGATAAAACAAACAGTGAAAGCTGTAGCCATCAAAAACGATGGTATACTTCTTTTCTTCCGGAAAAAGACGCTCCGCTTGTTTGATCAGATAGCCATAGTATTCGCCCGGATAGTCATTGTCTTTGGGCTGATAGGTTTTGTTGAGGACAGCACGGTATGGTGCAAAGAAGAAGGCCAGAACGAAAAAACTCCCAAATACCCAGGGCCAGATTCTCCCACTCGCCTTTTGCCAGTTTTGCCCCCCTTCATACAAAGCCGTCAAGCCAATACCCACCATAAAGGCCATGATGGGATAGAGGGAAGCATCGTACCATTCCAACTTGGTTTCAGAATTGGAGATCACCAGGAAAATGGACAACCAGGCACAAAGGAGTAATTGGGTAAAATGTCTGTACTCCCGGAAGCGGGGATGAAATGCCATCGTCAGGCCGATTGGTAGAAAAACCATCCAGTAGGTGTATTTTAAGCTCACCATTCGGCTCAGAAACCAGAAAAAGGGCCATTTATGTCCATCCCGGGTTTTGAGAAAGTGCCCGCCCAACTCTCCCAGCCAGAGATTGCGCAAAAAGCCGGGATGATCAATTTCCCGGTAGAGATAATAGCCCACCACACAAAACAGAAAGCTGCCCAGGGCCAGCCAGACTCTTTTGTCCTTCAGACAACTGACAAATTTTTTCCGCAACAAGGCATAAACCACCATGCCCGGTGCAACAAAAAGCCCCGCTACACCCTTGGTGAGGCTTGCCATAACCATGAAAACCGTAAAGACCAGGAGATGCCTGCCGTCGCCCCATTCGAAAAATTTGTAGAGGTACATCAGCGCCATCAGCGTGAAAGCAGCCAGTGGCGCATCATGATCGCCCGTTCGGCTGACATGCACATGAATAAACCCCCAGGAAGTCAGCAAAACCGCCGCAGACAGCAAACCAAATGGCAGACTCCCAAATTCCTTTTTCCCAAAACGAATCATCCACAGTAAGAGCAACAGAACCGTGATGGCCACCGGAAGGCGCAGCGCCAGTTCATTGTACCCAAAGACTTTGAAACTCGCCGCCTGGATCATGCTGAAAAAAGGCGTTTTCAGATTGGTACCTGATGGCCCATCGGGGAATTGTTTGTAGTTGTACAAATATTCCCCATAGTGCGCCAGTCGATAAGCCCGAAGCGCAAAAAACGACTCATCGTAGTTTTTGAGGGGCTGTTGGTCAAGGTGGAGAAACAACAGAAAGTAGCTCGCAACCAAAAACAATCCAATGAGGATCCATTGGGTCAGTGGCTTGGGTGATCGGACGGAATCTTGCATGGTTGGGCAAATTACGGATTCCCTGTTATTTTCGCAGAGAGGTGAGAGGAAAGAGGCGCCAGGTGTGAGTTAGAAAGTAGACAGTCCATAGTCGATTGTCCATAGAAAAAGCGTTTGATTGAAAACTTTTTGACTCTCTCCTCTCACCTGACCCCTCTCTCCTCTACAAAGACTACTGACTGTGGCCAAAACCAAAAAGCAGA
>JBCBZF010000769.1:0-3626 GCA_039815525.1 Bacteroidota bacterium
GAGACCTCGAAATCGTAGGTGGCTTGCTAAGTTCTATCCTGGCGGTGATGTGTCTGATACACTATTACAACCTCAACACCACTTTCAGGAGAGAGTTATGGGAGAAAAAAGAGTTTCTGAATGAAATTGCCGATCTAAACCCTTATATCCTTTTTGCACAGGATAAAGAAGGGCGCTTTACCTTTGTGAATTATCGGGTTGAAGAACTATTGGGTATCAAGCCCGAGGCACTGATTGGTAAAAGCTTCCCGAATATTTTTCCCGAGCAGGTGCAGGAAGAATTTCGATTGGCAAGGGAAAAAGCCATTTCTAAGAAGACGTCCGTCCGCCAACAGATTCATCAGGTGCCTGGTGTGAACGGGAAACTACGCAGCTTTGAATGGGTGCTCAATCCTGTTATTGATAAAAATGGTGCAGTGCGCGGTTTTATGGGGGCCGGAGCCGATATCACCGGAGATATCGAAAAGGAGCAAATCATTCAGGGACAGATGACAGATTTGCACGAGAAAAATCGTGAACTGGAAAAATACATTGAATCCAATTTATACCTCGAAAACTTTGCATATCTCGCCTCTCATGACTTAAAAGCGCCAGTCCGCACGATTAAATCCTTTTCTCAATTGCTCTTGCGCAGAGCCGGACCCAAATTATCTGAGGACGAAAAAGAGTATCTGGGATTTATCACCACGGCTTCAGGAAATATGTTGCGTCTCGTAAATGATCTGCTGCTGTACTCACGGGTGAATACCCAGAAAATCAATTTGAGTGAAATCGCCATTGAGGAAATTCTTGAAGACATACGCCGGGAAATGGCAGTGTTGATCAACGAATCTGAGGCACAGCTGACCATAGGCCCAATGCCAGGGGAAATCGTAGCAGATCCCATCAAAATGCGGCAATTGTTCCAGAATTTGATTGCCAATGGAATCAAGTTCTCTCGTCCCGGTGAGGCCCCACAAATCAATGTCCAATGTGAGGAAAAGTTTGGTAAATATGTGTTTTCTGTCTCTGACAATGGAATTGGAATAGAAGATGCTTACCTGGAGAAAGTGTTTGAACTTTTTCAGCGCCTGCACGGCCCGGAATCCTATGAAGGTTCAGGGATTGGATTGGCTACCTGTCGGAAAATTGTCCTACAGCATGGGGGCAGTATATGGGCTACCTCCAGTCCTGGTAAAGGAAGTACTTTTTTCATCAGTTTGCCTAAGATTGAGCGAAACCCAACCTAAGGAGAGGCCCCGGCGTGTATACTGCCAAAGCCTTTCCCCAGCATGAAACACAAAGTGATACTGTTTGTCATCGGCCTTTTTTGTTTTCCAGCCTGTATCCCAAGCCCGCCATCTTCTACAGGACAGATCATTTCGGAGACAGAGCCAGGTCTTCGATTCATGGTATCTGCTGATCCGCAATATCACTGGAAAGACATGTTGCATCAGGCTGCTTCGGTCCGAAACGCGAACGAGATCGCTGAAACAGCCCGGAAAAAAATCAAGCAGGAAGCTTATCGAGGATATGTGATTGCCGGGGATCTGACCCACCATGCCCGCGATGTTGAACTGGCGGAATATTTGCGCAGCATTGATTGCATCTCAGAGTATGTGTACGATGGCTTGGGAAACCATGACTTTACCTTTGACAACGAGCCTCTGTGGGATGAGTGGAAAGCTTTTGGGCTGTCTGATGTCGTGAGTGCGCCCTCCCCGGACTGGCGCAGGAGTTGCTACCGGGTATGGGATATCGTTCGACAACGCCGCAGACAAGGTCAGGTCAGCACTGATTCCACCAGCCTTCATTATTCCTGGGATTGGCAAAATGTTCACTTTGTCCACCTGAACCTCTATCCCGGAAATCAGCCCCAACCATTTAAAATGGCCCAGAATCCTTTTCGGTCCCTGGCGTTTTTGCGAAAAGACCTTAGCAGCCAGGTCGGACAATCAGGGCGCCCAGTCATTTTGATTCATCACTATGGATTTGATGATTTTTCAACTGGGTTGCGAGATGGAATCTTCAAGCCTTTGGCCATTTTTTGGAATGAAGTTGATCGTAAGACCTATTGGGAGCTGCTGCAATCATATAATGTCATGGCCATCTTTACCGGACATGCACATGATGAAACCGAGTGGTTTCTACCTTGGGATGGCCAGAATATTGGGGAGACCAAGGTGTCAGGAGACGTGATCCCAACCTTCATTGCCGGAGCAGCGCGCGACGGTTATTATTTGGATTGTCAGATTATCGACCAAAAGCTGATTGTCAGGCGGTTTCGAAAAGGACAGCAAATCGATCAACGTGTAGTAGAAACTGGAATGGAGTATCAGCAAAACCGGCGCATGGCCAGTTCTGAATAGGAATTCTTTCCCAGGGCTTGGGCAAATATGACGCAGACAGTACATTTGCGGGATGCAATTCTACCAGGACCTACGCTTGGGCATCGTTGGTGGTGGCCAACTCGGCCGGATGCTCATCCAGGCAGCCATCGATTATAACGTGGACATTTCTGTATTAGATCCCTCTGGGGCGGCTCCGGCCAGGCCGTACGCCCATCAATTTGTTCAGGGGCCCCTTACTGATTTTGAGACAGTGTATCAGTTTGGACGCGATTTGGATGTCCTGACCATTGAGATTGAAAATGTCAACACCGAGGCACTTGAGAAGTTGCAGACTGAAGGGAAAAAGGTCTATCCCGATCCCAAAACCATTCGAATGATTCAGGACAAAAGACAACAGAAACAGTTTTTTGTCCAGCATAATCTACCTACTTCTCCTTTTCACCTGACAGATAACAAAGCTGAAGTAGAAGCTCTGGTTGATTTTCTACCAGCGGTCCAAAAGCTGGGGCGGGCCGGATATGATGGAAGAGGGGTACAGGTTTTGAAGGACAAAAGCGCCTTGTCCAAAGCATTTGATGCACCAGGTCTGGTAGAAAAGTTTGTGCCTTTTGAGAAAGAACTGGCCATCCTGGTAGCCCGGAATCCTCAGGGGGATATCCAGACCTATCCCCTGGTGGAAATGGTCTTTCATCCCGAACACAATTTGGTAGAGTATCTGTTGGCCCCTGCAAGAATTGACGTGCGTGTAGCCGAAGAAGCCGAAAAGTTGGCCCGTAAACTGGTCGATCGTCTGGAATATGTAGGCATCATGGCGATTGAGCTGTTTCTCACCAAAGATGGGCGCATTCTGATCAATGAACTGGCACCTCGTCCGCATAATTCCGGCCACCACAGCATCCGCGCCAATGCCACTTCGCAATATGAGCAACATCTGCGGGCAATTTTAGATTTGCCGCTGGGGGAAAGTCGTCAGATCTGCCCTGCAGCGATGGTGAATCTGCTGGGGGCTGCTCATGAAACCGGGCAGGCCTGGTATCGCGACATTGACGCCTTGTTGTCGATCCCGGAGACCTATCCACATATTTACGGCAAGGCCGAAACCAGACCCTTTCGCAAAATGGGACATGCGACCATCCTGGCGCCTGACCTTACACAGCTGCTTCAACGTATCGACCAGGCCAGGCCGCTAACCAATGTATACGCCCGACCCACCGAAAAAACCGAATAAACCATGACCAAAGTTGGCATCATCATGGGGAGCAAATCCGACCTGCCAGTGATGCAGGGTGCAGCGGA
>JBCBZF010000711.1:0-3921 GCA_039815525.1 Bacteroidota bacterium
CAGAAACTGAAAGTGCTGGTCTTCGCCTGCTGGACGACCAGCCACTTGTCCAATGGAATCAAAATTATCATGTAGTCCGGCTCGGAGAATATCATATTGAGCCTCTTCGTCAGGTGTGCTTTCGTCCCAGGAAATTACATGCCCCTCTGGAATGACTGCCAGACTGGTGTTGATGATGCTGATTGGCAACACATTGCCATCGATTTCCAGTCCATCTACCTGAAACCCATCAAATGAACTGCTATTTCCGGCGCCAAACTTCAAGCGGAAGCGCACATCAGGATAGCCTTTGACGACATTGATGCGGTAGTTTGGTGAAAAAACAGTTCCTGCCAGCCCAAGAGAAGGTGCCCAGCCAGGCTCTCCATTTAATCCGACGATGCTGTTGCTGTCATACCAATGATTGATGGCATCCGGGTCAGCTCCGGCCGTACCCAGAATGGTCCAAGTTAGTCCGCCGTCGATAGAATATTCCATGTTCATGCCTGCATCAGCGGAAAGAGCTGCTCTGAAGTGAAATTTCAAGAAGTAATCCCCATTGGCACCGGCAAAATTAATGGGTGGCGTTTCCAGCGTATAAATTTGATTTGCCCCATGAGAACCCGTTCCATTGGTAAACCAGCTGTTGCTACCAAATATGGCAGGTGTGAAATTCGTGGAGTTGTAAATAATTTTGCCGGTTCCATCACCCCATTCCCAGCCTGTGCATCCCTCCTGTTTCGGAAACATGCCTGCGCCATTGGCCTCAAAGTCGAAGGTGAATGGGATAGCTGGTAAATCATACACCTCTACAAGCTTTGAGACGCGAAGTGCAGGATCATTGTTGATTTCCAGGGAGACAGTATAATTTCCAGGTGTAGTGAATGTATGACTGGGATTTTGATTGATGTTGTCAATGATCCCATCATTGTCAAAATCCCATTCCCACGCATTTGGAGAAGCGGAACCATCGGTAAATGTCAATGGCGCATTGGTATAGGCGACTTCCCTTACACGAAAAGCTGCTTGGGGAGCAATGGACAGTTCCCAGCCAATATCCAGCAACATGCCCCGGACAATATTTCCCGGATCGTGAATGGCTTCAGCCGCATTGATGACAGGTGTCATAAGCGAATGCGCATTGCCTGCCGGAAAACTTGCCTCGTCCAAATGGATATAGCTCGCACCAGCTTGAAAGGGATTGGGCGCATAAATTGGTGGAGAAATACCCCCATTGGCGATGGTGCCGGCTGACCCATTCCAAAAGAGATTGCCGCTGGTTAATTCCGTGCCCAGAGCGCCCGATGGATTGGTGAAGGTAAAAGGATCATCCAACTGCTGCCCGCTGCCATTTACAATAAAATGTTCATAGATCATGAAATTGAACGGAATGGAAAGTCCCATACAACCATTGCCAGCGGTGCCAAAGCATTCGTCTGCCCCAATTCCATCATCAAGAGCTGCCGTTCCACTGATGCCAAGCCCATGCCCCAATTCATGCAAAACGGCTGTGACCAGATCAAACTGTGTGGGCCCCGGATTGAGATCTGTCCCGGTATACCAATTGATCTGATCGCTGATGTTGACCACAATGTCTGCGCTGCCAGGTGCCAGATCGCAGCCATTGAATTGATTGGCGAGCGCTGCGGGATAATAATAGCCCGCAACCGGGGCACCACTTGGACTTCCGTAAACAATGCTCGCGCCAGCCGTTCCCAGGACTCCTGCCGGCAAACTGACATAGTTTGCTTCAACGTGAATGGGAACCCTGGCAAAGAGTTCTGATGCCCAAATGCTGACAGCATGTTGAAAGGCTGCTTGTTCTGACACCGGAAATCCGTTAAATGTTACCTGGATATCTGCCGTGGCAGTACGCTGACTGCCAGATCGATTGATGTGATGTACCTGGGTATAAGTGGGAGAGAGATCCCCATATAATGTGTCCAGGGGCACAAAAAATAAGTTTTGTGCGAAAGTTCGAGAGATGATGCTGCCAATGAAAAGAAGGGTGGCAATGAGAATCAATCTGCGAATAAAGGAGGTTGGCAGCGCGGATTGACTCTTGCCAGAGGCTAGAGGCATTGAGGATGTATTAAGTCAAACTGTTACATGCAGAACAAATTCATTTTCACTTCTACCTTGTAAGTAAACCAAAGAAATCCGTATTTCTCCCTCCCTCTTCGCTGAGAGGCCAGGATTTCCGGCTCAATTTCTGCAATAGCTGGTTAAACGGTTTTCTCCCTGCATCTTTCAAAGAGGGAATTTTTATTCTCGATCACATGAATCAACTGGACACACATATTACTGCGGTCACTGTTTACCCTGATCGCGCCCTGGTTAGCCGGGTTGGAAGCCTGAAGCTTCCAACTGGTCGCCAGAAACTCTCACTCCCCGGATTACCCGGCAGTATGCTCACGGATAGTGTGCAGGTCGAAGGGCGGGGGAGTGGCAGCATCCTTGATGTCAAAGTCGTGAGCCAGCCGCAGGCCCAGAATGCCCATCCTGCTATCCAGAAGTTGGAAGAACAACTGCTGGGGATGCAAGAACAAATCATGTTGCTGGACAAAAAGAAAGCCCGTCTGGAAGGTGAAAAATCCTTCATTGAAGGCATGGCCAGACGCTTGACGGCCGAAGGACAGGAAGGAGAAGCCGAACTCTCCCTGGATAAGTGGCGGGAAATGCTGGGCTTTTATGCGGCAGAAAGCGAACGGATTGACCTGGCGATTCATCGTTTGGAACAGGAGCACAGACGACATCATAAAATTATTCAGCAAATTCAGCAGCAAATCAGAGACATCCGTGGCCGAAACCAGCAACAGCTATGGGATCTGGAATTAGAGATTGATGTAGCGGAGGAAGGTGATATGCACTTTAAAGCGGATTATCAGGTGATGGGGCCTTCCTGGGAGCCTCGCTATGAAATTCGTGCTTTCCCACAGGAAGGTGAGGTCGGCATCCGTTATCAGGCATTGGTGCGTCAGAATACCGGAGAGGATTGGGGAAATGTAGCCTTGCGTATTTCTACCGCCCGACCCAAAATTGGCGGGAATCCGCCTGAGCTGAAGCCCATGCTGGTAGACCGTGTCCGCCCACCCAAGCCGAAAGTAGCTGCCGCACCCATGAAGAAATCTACGGTTCGGGCTTCTCGTAGTGCCGGGCTAGAAATGGCAAAAGAGATGAGTTGGGGAGGCGCAGAGCTGGAAGAAGCAGCGCCAGTGATGGAAAGCCCAGAAGCCAAAGTGGAAAGCGAAAGCAATTCTGTCCGCTTTCACATTGATGGGGCCAGCAATGTTCCGCCGGACAATAACCAGCATCAGTTGAACATCATGCAGACCCGTATCAAGGCAGACATCACCTATCTGGCCGTTCCTGCCAAAAGTCCTTTGGTCTATCTCATTGCCAAAATGCGCAATGAGACTGACTATCCGTTTCTGGAAGGACGGGCCATGATCTTCATGGAACAACATTTTGTGGGCAAAGCCCGGATCAAGTATGTGGCCACCGGGGCCGAATTTGATGCACCACTTGGAACGGATCAGGATGTAAGCACTGAACGCAAAAGCATCGAAGCCTTTGCTTCCTCAGAAGGCTTCATTGGCAAAAAGCGACGCAATCTGTTTTCCTGGGAACTTTCGCTAACCAACCAAAAAGCTTTCCCCATCAAAGTCCGGGTGCAGGATCAATTCCCCAAGAGCGTACTGGAGGAAGTGAAAGTCGAATTGCTAGAACCCAAACCCAGGTCTGGGCAGCCTGTGATCGACAAACACAACATCATCTGCTGGGAGGAAAAGGTTCAGCCAGGCCAGAAATGGCAGGCAAAACTGACCTATGCCGTCGTCGCCCAGGAAGGCCTGAGATGGGAAATGCGTTATTAAAAAAGAACGTTTGAAGTGGCTTCAATCATCCCGATTGATATAACTGTCATAGCGATAAAATTTAGAG
>JBCBZF010001145.1:0-2200 GCA_039815525.1 Bacteroidota bacterium
AACCGCTTCCCGAATTTCCTGTAATGCTTCGGTCCAGGGTTCTGGTTCCCAACTGAGTGAGGAGTAGGTGTATTTTGCATTGGGATCTCCATGCCAGGCAGTGAGCCGGGGTTGGTCCAACCAGCGGCCAAACATCTGAATTTTCTCCTGCCGCCAATTGATGCTGGATTGCAAACGCTCAAAGTAGGCATCACTTTTTGCTTCAGAGAAGAAATGTGGATCCCACAACAATTGTCCGTCCTGAATGGGAATATCAGTCATGCTGTAATTGCTTGTAAGCGACAGAGATTTGCGCCGCCAGGCGCGCATTGTTATAGACCAACTGAATGTTGGAAAAGAGACTGTTGCCTTCAGTCAAATCCTTGATTTTTCCCAGTAAATAAGGCGTGAGCGCCTTTCCGGAAATAGATTCGCGATTTGCGGATTGAATGGCGGTCTGGATGACAGCTTCAATTTTAGCCGGATCCATGGAATATTCCACTGGGATCGGATTGGCAATGAGCGCCCCGCCATCCAGACCAAGATCCCATTTATGAAACAGACTGGCGGCAATTTCTGCCGGGTGATCAATGCGGCTGGGAACGTCTAAACCGCTGTGCCGGGTGTAAAAAGCCGGGAATTCATCGGTTCCTACACCAATCACTGGCACGCCCATGGTTTCGAGATACTCGAGCGTCAGGTTCAGATCCAGGATGGATTTTGCCCCGGCCGATACCACCGCCACATTGGTACGTGCCAACTCCTGCAAATCAGCGGAAATGTCAAAGGTCTGCTGGGCTTCGCGATGCACCCCCCCAATGCCGCCAGTCGCAAAAATCCGGATGCCGGCCAGATCAGCACAGATCATGGTGGCCGCCACAGTGGTGGCCGCAGATTGTTTTTTGCCTAGTAAAATGGGGAAGTCACGGCGACTGGCTTTCTGGATATCGGGCGAAGTCGCCAATCTTTCCAGATCATCTGCGTCGAGGCCAGCTTTGATGCGCCCATCGAAAATGGCCATGGTTGCTGGCACCGCGCCTTCGCTGCGAATGATCTCTTCCACTTTGCGGGCCGTGTCCCGATTTTCGGGATACGGCATGCCGTGGGCAATGATGGTTGACTCCAGGGCAACCAGTGGTTTTTGATCGGCAATTGCTTCAGCAACTTCAGGGGAGAAATCAATCAGATGATGCGGCATGTTTTTTCTCAATTCCTACAAAGAAACAAAACTCTTCTGCTACCTTTAGGGTTCGGCTTACAAGACATATGTAATCTTTCATGAAAATTTTATATCTCTCCGAAGCCAATCTGCGCGATCGTCTCTTCATTCGCGATTTGGTCAATGGATTCAAAGGCGATGAAAAGTACCTGGTGCTGCATGATACTTTTGGTGGAACGGTCTCCGATACGCGCTTTGTAACCAAAAGATTGTCAGCTCTCATGAGCGAATCCATGGTGTACAACAATGCCTTTTCGGGAGACCAGCGTAATTTTTTCTCCCGTAATGCCGAAGGCTTGATCGATATGAATGTTGATCTGATCCACAAACTGATGGAGGTGGTGCAGGTATTGCTGATTGGGCCGATCATCACTGAAAATGGGGAAGCTGCCTTGGGAGATCCCATGGAACTGGTCCAGACAGCGCGTACCCTACTGGAAGCCGATGAACTGATTGTTTTCACAGAAAATCCCATGTCACCTTTGGCCACCAAACGGGAATTGATCGATACGGCCGAGGATGTGGACCGCCTGATGAAAGTCTATGATGAGGAAAAGACTTCTATCGAATTGGCACTGTCTCTGCGTCCGGCTCGTCTGGTATCTCCCTCGAACTTTGCTCAGTGATTCTCAAGACCGAAGGCATCGTACTCCGCAGCCTGAAACATCAGGACAGCAATGTGATCGTCACCTTGTACACCGCCGACTATGGCATTCGGTCATTCATCATCAAAGCCTATCGGACTTCGCGTTCCCGTAGTCGGCACAGTTACTTCCAGCCTTTGTCGATTGTGGACATTGTCTTTCTCCATAAGGAAAATCGCAGTTTGCAAAAAATCACCGAAAGCAGGCTTTCCAGCGTACTGCAGGAGGTTCAGACCCATCCAATCAAACTGTCGATGGGCCTGGCGATGATGGAAATTGTGTTTGATACGGTGAAGGAAGAGGAAGAAAATGCGCCTTTGTATCAGTTTATCAAAAACAGCATTCTCTTTCTGGATCA
>JBCBZF010000841.1:0-3239 GCA_039815525.1 Bacteroidota bacterium
AAGCAGATGGTTTGGACAAAATGGCCGATGAAATCAATCTGGCCAGTGTAAGCGGAAAGGTGACCAATCCGGATGGAGAGGCACTGATCGGTGTAACGGTTCAAATCAAAGGCACTGCGCTTGGCGCCCTGACCAATGGAGAGGGGGTCTACAACATTGAAGTACCTGCTGGCTCCAACGTATTGATGTTTTCTTATCTGGGGTTCAAAACCACAGAAATAAGCATCGATGGCCGTTCTACGATTGATGTCCAGATGGAAGTAGAAGATGCTTTCCTGGATGAGGTTGTGGTAGTCGGGTATGGAACACAGAAAAAGAGTGATCTGACTGGTTCAGTTGTCTCCGTCAAAGGAGAGGCACTGCGATCACTCGTCGTGGGAAATCCTACTTCTGCTCTTCAGGGCAAATTGGCCGGGATTCAGATTGAAAACAATGGTGGCGAACCAGGCGGAGCGGCAAACGTTTTCGTACGTGGGGTCAGTTCCCTGACCAACTCCTTTCCATTGTATGTAATTGATGGAACCTTTGCTGATAACATGAATTACATCAATCCTAAAGACATCGAGCGTCTTGAGGTATTGAAAGATGCTTCAGCAGCAGCGATTTATGGTTCACGGGCTGCCAATGGCGTGGTCATTGTTACCACCAAGCGCGGACAGGAAAACCAGGGTGCCAAGATCAGCCTGGATGTACGCGGTGGCATCGAATCGCCTGACAACCTGCTTGAGTTCCTCAACGGATCAGAATTTGTTGCCTACCGGAACCAGCGTGAAGCCAATGACAACACCGGTTTTGTGCTGCCTGATGAAGGCATTGACACCGACTGGCAGGACCTATCTCTCAACAGCGGTGCGGTTCAGGATTATGGTCTCTCCATTTCTGGGGGCGGTGCAAACTCCCGCTATTTTATCTCTGGCAACTTTTACAAGCAAGATGGTATCCTGATTAGCTCTGGCTTTGAACGGACAAACCTTCGTGCCAATACTGAATTTACCCTGGGCAAGTTTAAGGTCCAGCAGTCTTTGGGGATCACCCGCTCAGAGATTGAAAGAAATGTGTGGTTTGGACGTGATGGTTCTTCTTCTGCTCCAATTTTACGGGAGAATGTCCCAGATAATGACGGAGGATTTGAAGCACCCAGTTTCGACCGCCACAACTTTGCCGGTCTGAACAAATTCGGTCTAGCCTCTCTGGAAGAGCAGTTGGAGACAGACAATAAAATTTTCGGAAACGTCAATGTTTCCTATGAAATCGTAGAAGGCTTGACTGCCAAGCTCAATTTCGGTGTGGACATGTTGAACCGTCATAATTTTGCCTTCCGCCCGACTTTCTTCATGAGTGTGTCGGATGCAGTTGACAATGTAAATGCAGAGAATGATCTGACGGAAATTCGTTCAGAAAACCTGTTGACGCTCATTGAGCCAACTTTAAGTTATGGCAAAGACATTGGCGCAGGCCGTTTGGATGTGGTCGTGGGATATACCCGCCAAAAAATTGATTTCCGCAGCGTTGGACTCTATGTACAAGGCTTACCGAATAACGACATCCAGGTACCAAGTGCTGCCAATCCAAGCAATGTACAGTCTACACTTGGCGTCAACAATGTATCAGGGCTGATTTCTCAGTTCGGTCGTGTGAATTATAATCTGGCTGGCCGCTACCTGTTGACGGCAACCATTCGTCGGGATGCTTCTTCTAAATTTGCCGAAGATTTCCGGGTAGGGTATTTCCCCTCCGCTTCTTTTGGTTGGAAAATCAGCTCTGAAGACTTTTGGAACGTTGAAGCGGTCAACAAGCTGAAATTCCGGATTGGATACGGTGAATTGGGATCGCAGAACATTCCTGACTATGCCTATCAGTCAGTCTTTAACCTGACTTCCGGTACTTCTTTCAATGGTGGACTGGTCCAGGGCTACGCCCAGACTTCTCTCGCCCTTCAGGATTTGAGATGGGAAACTGCCAAAACCACCAATGTGGGGATCGACGTTGGTTTGTTCAATGACAAGATTACCTTCTCAGCAGAATACTACAACAAAGACGTCGAAGACGTATTGGTTGGGGTCGCCCTGCCTTCATCGGTTGGCTTTAGCCAGCCAGTCATCCAGAATGTCGGAAACATCAACAACAATGGCTTCGAATTCGAAGGCTTGTACCGTCATCGTACCCCAGACTTCAATCTCGATTTTGGTCTGAACTTTACCACCTTCAACAGCACCATTACTTCATTGCCAAACCAGATCCTCGGACCAACCGTCACAGAGGACGGTGTACGGGTGAACCGTTTCATTGAAGGGGAAGCGCCTGGTGTCTACTGGGGATTCGTCATTGACGGCGTTTACGCCAACCAGGAGCAGATCGACAGTGATCCGAACCTGGCCAATGATGCTGATCGCAAAGCCATTATCCAGCCCGGTGACTTCATCCGTCGTGACCTGGATGGCAATGGCATCATCGATGGTGATGACCAGCAAATCCTGGGAGATCCAACGCCTGATTTTATTTACGGGATTAATCTGTCTGGAAATTACAAAAGCCTCGACTTTGGTGTCTTCTTCCAGGGATCTCAGGGCAACGAGATTTACAATGTTACCCGCTATTACAACATCTTCTGGGCGGACGACAACAAACTGTCTGAAATCAAAAACGCCTGGACGCCTCAGAATACTGACACTGACATTCCCCGGACAACAACCCAGGACCCTGCGCAAAATGGAGCCCCTTCCTCCTTCTTTGTGGAAGACGGATCATACCTGCGTCTTCGGACCGTGGAATTGGGCTATACCTTCAACACTGGCGGTGTTAGCTGGCTGCAGAACCTGCGCCTGTTCGTAACTGCACAAAACTTGCTCACCATCACCGGATACAGTGGCTACAACCCTGATATCTCTTCTGTGAATGGGGGCCGGTCCTCTAACTCCCCTTTCTTTGGTGTCCCCTCTCAGGTGAACCCATTGGTTGGTCGTGGACTCGATGTACGTGCCTATCCAAATGCAAGAAGCTTTGTCTTTGGAGTACAGGCTGGATTCTAAATGAGGTTTTACCGAATCAAGAACAAGACAATGAAAAAATATTCAAGATATCTTTATCTGATCATGTTCACAGCCCTGGCGACGCTGCCTATCAGCTGTGATGAAGATCTGCTGAATCAGGTCAATACCAATACGGTGTCTACCGGAACCTTCTGGGCCAATGCGGACGATGTGTCTCTGGCCGTCAACGGGATGTACCATCCCATCACC
>JBCBZF010000801.1:0-3484 GCA_039815525.1 Bacteroidota bacterium
GGTTGCCCATGACCTCAAAAACCCCATCAGTCAAATCAAGGGATTGGTTGACATCATTCAGATGGAGAATGAAAAAATGAGTGAACAACAGCTCAAATTTTTAGGAATGATTGGCGGGACTTCTGATCGCCTGAACAATATGATTCACCGGTTGCTGGACGCCAGAGCAGTGGAAAAAGCAGAGATCAAATTGCATCTCCAGGAGGTAGATCTGGCGGATATGATGGAAGAAGTCAGAATTGATTTCAGCATGAGAGCAGCTGAAAAGCGGATTCAGCTGGTATATGAGCAACCAGACTTTCAGCACCTGGTCAATGTTGATCCGGATTATACCCGACAGATTCTGGACAATATTCTGTCTAACGCGCTGAAGTTCTCACCATTTGATAAAAACATCTATTTGGTCCTGAAACGAAAAGGGGATCAAATTTACGCAGGTATTCAGGATGAAGGTCCAGGCATCACGCCTGAGGACATGAAAAAGCTCTTTGGCAAATTCCAAAAACTATCTGCCCGGCCAACCAATGGAGAAAGCTCCTCCGGTTTAGGCTTATCCATTGTCAAACGATTTGCAGAGGAAATGGGTGGGACCGTCTGGGCGGAAAGTGATCCGGGACAAGGGGCTACCTTTTGGGTCCGTTTTCCAGCGGTAGAAGTACTGGCCTAAGCAGAGCTTTGCCGAATTTTCTTAAATTCCTCCTTGATGGAACATACTGGCCCCCTGGCGTATGAAGGACGAAGATATTTCAGCAATTAATTTGATGATCGTCGATGACCACCAATTGGTCATCGACGGTCTTTTGTCATTATTGGCACCTTATCCCGATATCACCGTTTGTGGCATCGCCAATACCGCTGGTGCTTTATTGGAGTTGTTGGCGCAACAATCGACCGACCTGGTACTATTGGACATTGATCTACCAGATATGAATGGCCGCGAGTTGGCCCGGCACATTCACCAGTATTATCCGCACATCCAGATGTTGGCCCTAACCATGCACAATGACCGCGCCATCATCAAAGGCATGACCCAGGAAGGGGTAAAAGGGTATTTATTGAAAAATACCTCCCAGGATGAATTGGCCCTGGCCATTCGTAGAGTTGCTGCGGGGAAAAGCTTCTATTCGCATGAAGTAACCGATACGCTCTTACAAATCCCCCCTAATATATCTGAAGAAGACCCCAATCCAAGTGTGCTCACCGAGCGGGAACAAGAAATTCTTGTTCTCATCGCAGAAGGCTTATCCAATAATGAGATTGGGGAAAAGCTGTTCATCAGTCCCAGAACCGTCGACACACACCGCACCAATCTGATGAAAAAACTGGGCCTCCACAATGTAGCGGGCTTGGTTCGTTATGCCTTCCGTAAGGGCCTGGTTCAATGATTTATCCTTTCTCTATGCACACTCTTTTTCGCAGCTGTCTGCTCATCTCACTCTTTCTGATCACTCTCTGCTTATCCGCTCAGCATCCAGCACTGGACAGCATGAAGCGGATCGCTCCAACCCAAAGCGGTACCGTCCAGATTGGGACCTGGCATGAGATGGCTTTCTTGTTCATTTATTTCAATATAGATTCCGCTCAGATCCTGGGAGAAAAAAGTCTGGTTCAGGCACAAAAACTTGGTGAGGACTCATTGGTAGCAGAGTCTTATTTGTACTTGGGCATGCACGCAAATAGAACCAGTCAGCAGAAAAAAGCCATTGAATACTATCTGAAAGGGATCAAAATTCATCAAAGAGAAGGACATGCCGGACGAGTCGCCAGTTTCCAGGCCAATCTCGGCAGTGCATACCATCATCTTGGTCGTTTCACGGAAGGCTTAGAGATGGAGTTGAAAGCCCTGGATTACTATGAAGAAGTAAATGATTTGAGACGTATGCAGATCCTGCTTTCGAACATTGCTGAGGCTTATGCTAGTTTAGAAGACTATCAATCCCAATTGGCATATGCAAGGAAAGCACTGGCTCTCGGCTATACGCTACACGTTCCACAAAAAGGCACGAGTTTTTCAAGCCTGGGAAAAGCCTTTCTGAATCTTAGTGAAAACAATCCGGTTTTCCTTGACAGTGCGATTCTCTATTTCCACAAAGCCGTAGACAATTTTGCCCAATTTCCAGACCCACAAAATGAGGCTGCCGTCTACAACAATCTTGGCTATAGTCTGCGGTTACAGGGAAAACATCAAGCTTCCCTGCAAGCCTTCAGAGAAGGTGTCCAATTGAGCCGCCGCATGAACAAACATACCTCAACCACCAAGAACTTCAACAATATGGCGCTTTCCCTGATGGAATTGAACCGACTGGATGAAGCGGCCCGCTACCTGGACTCAGCCCAACTTTATATGAAACGATCGGACGAACTGAGTGCCTATGAAGCGGTCCACAGCAGCATGGGAAAGCTGGCGGAAAAATCCAACCAACCAGCGAAAGCCCTCGAATGGTTTAAAGTTTCATATGATTTACGGGACACGCTGCTAAACCGGGAACGGGTTCGCGTCAGTACAGAGATGACGGAGAAATATGAGAGTGCAAAAAAAGATCAACAAATTGCCGAACAAAAGGCGGATCTCCTGACGTCAAAACGCCAACAGGAGCAGGTAATATGGGGGAGCTTATTGGTTATCCTGATATTGGGCGTACTGGGCTTGCTCCTGTTTTATCGATACCGTCTCCAACAACAGGCCCGCAGAAATGCGGAGCGTCTGGAGGAACAACAGCTGCGCGTCAATGCAACTTTACAGGCCCAGGAAGATGAGCGAGGTCGATTGGCCAGGGACCTCCATGACGCAGTGGGACAGGTTCTTGCTGCGACCCGTTTACAATTTGGGGCCTTTGACAAAGCCATTCAATCACCTGCTTACCATCAGGCGCTGCTAAATCTGGATCAGGCGTGTACAGATGTCCGCTCCATCGCCCACTTGATGATGCCACGGACACTTGAAGTGGAGGGACTCCCTGCTGCCATTCGTGAAATGGCGGATAAGATCATCCGACCGACTGGCCTCGCCGTCCAGGTAGATGTTTTGGGGCAAATTCATTCGCTACCAGAAAATCTGCGGATCGGCGCATACCGGATTGTCCAGGAGTTGGTACAGAATACGCTTAAACATGCACAGGCCCACATGTTGGACATTCAATTGGTCTTTAGAGCAAAACAGCTAATCATTCGGGTCGAAGACGATGGCATCGGCATGTCCGAAGCCGGCCTGACAAGGGGGCATGGACTGAGCAATATCCAATTGCGGGCCTCTGCCATGAAGGCTACGTTTTCATTTGAAAACAGCAGCAAATCCTCTGGAACCCGCGCGACTTTACACATTCCAATTTGAATCTACGGGATTTACCCTAGGCAATATACAGTCCCTGCCTGATGGTGCATCGCATGCAAATGCAGGAGTTTTGAGGTATGAATTTTCAAACACTCAATTCTCTTGACATGCATAAAATGTTAAAAAGCCTTCTCCTCACGCTCATTCTGGGGA
>JBCBZF010000343.1:0-6526 GCA_039815525.1 Bacteroidota bacterium
ACAGTCTCATTTTCTATGGAGCTCCTACGCAAGCTAGAGGCCATTCATAAACCAACATTTATTTTTGCTGGACAAAGCCCGTATCTCGAAAACGGAATCCAAATATTTATCTATCAAAGAGATAATGGAATTATTGGAATGTCTCATTTTTCATGTTTTAACGTTCCAAGATCGGAATGTAAGGAATGTTACCCATTAAGAAGCTTGGGATTATACCCTTTAGAGATAGGGTTTTTGATTTCAAAATGTCAAGATGTTTTAGAAGTCAGCGAATTACTGTTACCATCCTGCCTTTAAATGTTAAAAGTATCATTTCTTAAAGCATGTATTTTTTTATTTACATAATTCGATATTTGCATTATTTGTTTTAGTGCATTCTCGTCGTAGTTCACAAAAAAGGTTCTATCGCCACAATGTAGCCGTCCCCTGCTTCACGCCAAGCTGCTCTCCACCTCTGCCCGGATATCCATAGCGTAGCACAAAAGTGTACACCCCCTCCGCCTGCGGCAGGCCATCATGGCTGCCATCCCAGTGCTGGCTGGGATCATTGGTCTGGAAGACCTCCTTGCCCCAGCGGTTGAAGATACGGAGCTGGTAGGAGGAAAACTGACAGTCATGTCCGAGGGTGAACTGATCATTGCGGCCATCCTGATTGGGAGTGAAAGCTGAAGGCACATAAACAAAACATTCACAGTCATTGACCGTGATCTGCACACTGTCGCTGGCGATGCCGCAGTCGTTGAAGACCTCTACGCGGTAGAGACCACTTTCTGAGACCTCATAAGTCGGCTGGCTACTGCCATCCTGCCATTGGTAGCGGAGATTGCGGGAGACTTGATTGCGTGAAGCATCCAGTTCCAGTTGGGTACCCGCACAGAAAGTGGTGTCCATGCCCAGATCTGCGATTGGCAGGGCTTCCAGACTAAAACTCCGGCTGTCGCTATCAGTTCCACATTCATTTTCCAGATTGACCGTATAGACACTAGCCGCATCCGCCAGGAAAATCGGGCTTTCTGAGCCATCCTGCCATTGGTAGCGGATGTCGCCGTAGAGATCGGGGGGAAGGGTCGCATTGAGCATGATGGCATCACCTTCACAGATCAGGCTGTCTGTACCCAGCTCGATTGCTGGTCGCAGCATGGTTCGGGCATGGATGCTGTCCGAAGCACTGCCGCAGACGTTACTCACGGTCAGATGATAAAGTCCGACTTGCTGGATCAGAAAATCCGGCTGACTGCTGCCATCCTGCCACGTATAGGAAACATCAGGCAGATTGGCCCCGGCCAGCCAGCTTGCGCCATCGCAGAGCAAGCTATCATTGGGACCCAGTTCTAAAGCTGGGCTTTGGGCATAGCTGATCAAGATACTGTCGCGGATCGCACAGGCCGGATTGGAGAATTCCAGCCAGTAAAGTCCGGTCTGACTGACCAGAAAGTCGGCATTGCTGCTACCATCTTGCCAGAGATAGCTTTGATTGGGCAGGGTGCTGCCACCAATCAGAAGCGTGGCTGCATCACAGAGGGTGGTATCATTGCCCAGCTCGACCATCGGTCGGGGCAGGATGTCCACCGAAACACTGTCCACATCACTGCCGCAGAAATTGCTGGCAGTCAGAACAAAGAAGCCACTTTGATCCACGAATCGAACCGAATCAGCCAAATTGTCCTGCCAGAGAAAAGCCGTTCCCGGCGGTTGGTTCAGACTGCTTTGCAGCAAGACGGAATCCCCCGTACAAGCCAGTTGGTCGGTCCCCAGATCCAGCAAAGGCGCATCCAGATAGCTGATCTGCACCGAATCCCGATCCGTGCCACAGAGATTGCTCACCTCCGCCCAGTACAGGCCCGGTCCATTGACCAGAAAACTGTCATTCACACTCTGGTCTTGCCAAAGATAAGCGGTCGTGTCAACACTGACATAGCTGGCATCCAGTAGCAGTTGGCTACCTGTGCACAGGGTCGTATCATTGCCCAGCGAGACAGTAGGGGGAAGCTCATAGCTTACGTTCATTGAATCCCGCTGTGTACCACAGCCGTTGGTAGCTTCAACCCAGTAAAGGCCAGGATTCAATACCATAAAGGTGGGATTGTTGCTACTGTCCTGCCAGATAATCGAAGCATTGCTGCCCATCGGCAGATTCGGATCAAGCAGGGTCGATGAACCAAAACAGAGCAGGTTTTCTCCCGGCCCAATGTCCAGCGAAAAAGGCTGATCCACACTCAGGAAAACCGAATCGCGCTCCACTGCACAGGCATTGGCTGCTTCCAGCCAGTACCAACCGCTGCTATCCGCCAACAAGGTCGGTGCAGCTGTGCTGTCCGACCAGAGGTAGCTGATCCCGGCCGTGGCCTCATGTTGCAGCGGCAAGTTTTGTCCCAGACAGAGGCTGGTGTCATTGCCCAGATCCGCCATCGGCTGGGGCCTGACCAGGATGGTATCCCGCAGGGTATCCGGATCGGGGCAGCCCCGATAGACAATGGCCGAAACAGCGAAGCTGCCCGATGCCGTATAGGCATGTTGTGGGGCCAGATCATTGATGCTGCTCGCATCTCCGAAATCCCACCAGATCGAGTCGATATTGTTATAATAGCTCAGGCCGAAGGGGACGGAGTCGCCGGGGCAGAAGCTGGTATTGTTTAATGAGTCGGATGGACCTATACTGACCCGCCAGGGGCGGAGGAAATTGGTCATGAATGAGACGAAGTGCTCTTGTGAAAAGCCCGGATTCAAATCCAAAACTTGGGGGACATATCCAATGTTGGGAATTGAGGAATCCGGATAATTGATGACATCAATATAGCGCCAATTGGTCGTTGTTCCTGGGACAATCCCTCCATGGGTAACATATATCTTCCCATTATTGGCTAATTGAAGCTCTTGGGCATGACGATTGACAACCAATTGATTGGAGTTCTGGATAGCAGCAGTGGTACCCAAAGCTAAATCAAGTCGATATACCGAAGAGTCGGGTGCTCCAAGACCTATGTAAGCAGGGTTCCAATATAAATACCTTCCACTCGGTGAAAACTCTACTGAAGCAGGATACGGATGGGATGTATTAAGAATAACGGTTTGAAGATTAGAGAATAGCCCTGTAGCTGGATCAAAATCCAGGATATTGATAGTGCCCGGCACCAGATTGGGAGAAGCATATTTTGAACCATCTAATGAGAACTTACCGCGCTGGTTTCCTGTCCCTGAGGCACTTGCCCCCAATATTCCACAATAGCTTTTGACAGGTGGCTGCAAGCCTGAACTATCAAGAAGATAAGAGAAAAGAGTATCTGAGGTATAATCTATGAAAGAGATCCAGTAATCAACTTCATTAGCGTGAAGAATCCCAGCCATTTCAGCGGAAAAGTTTGGATGAAAGGGCTGTCTCTTTATCGTTACTTGTCCTAGTCCCCCCTGGAGACTCATATCAATGATCGAATAGTTTGGTCCTATTCCAACATTATTGCCTGAAACAAATAAGTAATAGATGTCTGGATTCCCAGGTTGTGGAGCGATGAATGTATTGGGCCCCATATCGGCAGCATTTAGAAAACCATTTGCCATGATCTGCATATTGGCATTCCAAATCTCTCGGCCTTGGGTGAAGAACAATAAGTTTCCACAGGCGTCAGAAATAGACGCGAAATTTTTTTGGCTGAATGAAGCAATAGGGTTCGTGTAATACGGTGTAGGATTCCCTCCCGCAAAGTCCAGCGCACCTTGCGCACCAAACAACCAATGATTGGCCTCTCCCTGAGCGGTAAGATGAGACATAGGCAATACGCCCAAACAGCACAACAGAATACAGCGCAGGATTTTCATGGTTCGAATCATTCCTGAGTGGAAGGGAAATGTACGATGGAATTGGGGGCTTCGCAAGTAGGGGGATCTCCCGGGTAGAGACATGGTATGCCATGTCTCTACTTCCAATTTAATTTTTCGTAAAACCGTCAATTGATGTCTATGGGAAATGGCCTGATCGCAACCTAATCTATCCTCAACATTATCCTGCGCCCAAGTTGATTGGGGCAGAAAGAAATGATCAAAGCATGTTTATCCAAACACAGTTAATCATCCTGCCGCACAAACTTCCGCCGATAACGTGCCGGTGAATCCCCAATAAACTTATTGAATTGTTGGTGAAAAAAAGGCATGGATTCGTATCCACAGGCAAAGCCAATCTGCGCCACTGACCAATCTGTATCCAGCAACATGCGGCCCGCCACATTGATCCGGTATTCATTCAAGAAGCTGAAAAATGGCCGGCCCATCATTTTTGAGAAAAAACGGGAAAAGGATTGCTCCGACAGATTGACCAGATCGGCCAATTCGCGCAGATAGATTTTTCGGTGATAGTGTTGTGAAACAAATGCATGAACGCTGGCCATGCGGCTGCTATATTCCGCTGGCAGATTGTCTACAAAGCGGCGCTCCGATAAATATGTATAGGGACAATCAGCCAGGAAGGAAAGGATGCTTAGCAATGCGAGGTAGAGTTTGGCACCTTGCAGCGTCGGCAGACGGCCGACTTCCCCTAGCAGTGGCTGAACATAAGCTTCGTCAAACTGGACGCCGCGACCAGCATGCCAGAACATCTCAAACATTGCCTTCAACTCAGGAACCTGACGAAAGATACCCGCATTCCATTGAATGACCGTAGAACGTGCCTGCCTGGCCCGATCGGTATGGTTTTTCCAGCAATGGGGCAGATTCCCGCCCAGCAAAACCAGTTCGCCCGCTTCAAAGGGCCCGACATAATCCCCAATGAATTTGGTCCCGCTGCTCTCCTGAATCCAGGTCAGTTCATACTGTGGGTGAAAATGCCAGGGCGCGTCAAAATCCTGTTTGCAATAATGAAAGGCCAGAATAGATTGATCCTGCTGTATCGCAACCTGTTCGAGTTCTGCTTTCATTTAAGCTGTATTCTGTGTATAAATCCAGGTAATTGAGTGTTGTTAATACAAAATACATAAGTTTTTGGATAAAATAGAAAAGGTATCCAATGGGTGAAATGGGGATCATTGTATCATGGAAAGCACGAAATACCGCGACTTATCACTGGAACATCGCCTGATCAGTGATATGTTTCCCCGACTGTCAGAGAAAGAAATCTGGGAAGAATTCAAATTGTCTGACGAGCAACTCAACTTCTTTCATACGTTTGGCTACCTCGCCAATGTGAAGATTCTGGAAGAAGAGCAAGTGGAAAAACTCCGCGCTGAACTGGATGAAATTCGCGATCCTGGCCATCCGCGACATGATTTGTTTTATGAATTTCATACCAACCAATCGTCAGATCCGAATTCGGTTTTGTTTCACTCCCTGGGGCATTGGCGCATTACTGAGGGCTTTCATGACATATTGTGGAATCCTCGTTTTGTGGTGGCGGCTTGTCAGTTATTGGGCGGAAAAACGGTTCGCTTCTGGCACGATCAGCTCTTCTGTAAGCCTGCCCAACACGGTGGGGTAGTGGCCTGGCACCAGGATTATAGTTATTGGACCCGCACCTCTCCCATGCAACATCTGACCTGTTGGGTTGGTCTGGACGATGCCACCACCGACAATGGCTGTCTGCACTATATTCCTGGTAGCCATCGGTGGGATTTATTGGATCGTATCGACCTCGCAGGCAATATGGACAGCCTGAAGGATCACTTGACGGATGAACAAAATGAAGCCTATGAGCAGAAAGTGGCGATTGAAATGCCCAAAGGCTACGGCTCTTTTCATCATCCACTCATGGTGCACGGGTCCTATGAAAATCGATCGGAAAACTCCCGACGGGCCTTTGTCCTGAATGTCTTTGCGGATGGCACCCGGTCCAATTCAGATGAAGAAATGCTGGTCGGCGTACCAAAGATTGTGAAAGGGGAAAAAATGGAAGGACAGTTTTTTCCGGTGCTTTATAATCCAGCCAACATTTGAGATGGGACGATTCTCAAAAAGCGCCATTGCAACTGGGGACGGCAATTTTGTGATTGAATCTGTCGAACTGGCAGATCCAATGCCCGATGAAGTATTGGTGAAAATCAAAGCGGCTGGTCTTTGTCATACCGATTATGATTCACTTTCCTGGGGAAAACCAATTGTCATGGGCCATGAGGGAGCAGGCGTGGTGGCAAAAACCGGCCTCGAAATAGATGATCTGGCTGCAGGCGATCAGGTCATCCTCAACTGGGCGACGCCATGTATGCACTGCTTTCAATGCGAAGAAGGCAATCAGCATCTCTGCGACCGTCATTCCCCGGTGATTGCGGGTGGGAATGGGCACACGCCCGGACATGCGCATCTGGAAGGTTCTCAATGGCAGGGCAAGCCAATCGAACGCTCTTTTAACCTTGGAACCTTGAGTGAATATGCTTTGGTGAAGCGTTCAGCCCTGGTAAAAGTTGAGATGGAGAACCTGAATTTCTCTGCGGCCAGTATCGTGAGTTGCGGGGTGATGACAGGTTATGGATCGGTGGTCAATTCTGCGAAAGTAGCAGCCGGTAGTTCAGTGGTGGTATTGGGTTGTGGAGGCGTTGGGTTAAATGTG
>JBCBZF010000792.1:0-3536 GCA_039815525.1 Bacteroidota bacterium
CCTTCTCATCAAGTTGACCTTCAAGAAGAGATAGACGCCCGGAATCCTTCCATTCTGCGTTCTCATTCAGAAGCAGACATCTTACAGCATCTGGCTGGCCGCTGGCAAGGTCGTCAAAGCTTATTATCCGCAGACACGTTCAGTCAGAAAGTCCTACTTGAGATTCAACATCTGGGCGAGGACGAAATTCAGTTGATTGAGACAAGTGGCCAGATGGCCGAAAAATCAATTATATTCGGCTTCTTTGCACAAATAGAAGGCGATTATGGCATTGATGAGGATGGGGTAAATCGCTTTTGGACCATTCATCATTTGTCCGAAAAACAGTTAAGAATCAATAACTGTTTATTCGTGAGGATGGATAAGATGCCAGAATAACATAGCATGAAGTTGTTCAAGCCTGCTACTTCGACAAGCGGAATCTGGAATCTCAGCAAGACCTTGCTACAAACGGCGGTTTTTTGGTTGACGTTCCTGTATCTCCTGCCAATGGGGATTGTGAGGCTCCAGTCCATGCTTGATTGGGGTGGATTTGCCCCGCAGCCGGAAGTGGGTTGGACATGCTTTGTCATGTTTAGCATGCTGGGACTCTACAGTGGCTATACCATGAGCAAGCAAGGCAAAGGCACGCCTTTGCCGACTGACTGCCCCAATGAATTGGTGATTGCCGGCCCGTATCGCTTCGTCCGAAATCCGATGGCCGTCGCTGGCATTGGACAGGGAATCTCCGTTGGCATCATCCTTGGTTCCTTTCTGGTCATTCTCTACGCAGGGATTGGGGGCGTTTTATGGCATGTTCTGGTCCGGCCGGTAGAGGAAAAAGATCTGGCTGCCCGTTTTGGAGAAGCTTATGAAGCGTATCGTCGGAAGACGAGATGCTGGCTGCCAAAGCTTTGGTTGTGAACGATCTGATAAATCAATAAATCTCAAAGAAAGCGTAAATACATACTCAATATGAACATTCAATGGCAAGGCTCAGACGAATACTATCGTGTCCAATTGGCCGAAGACTTTGATAAAAAAGATGCGATCAGACAACTCATCTTGAAAATATTAGATCTGGCGGCGGGCAAAGAAAACTGGAACCTTGTCGTGCTGGACAAATGGATATTTAATTTGGGTAGACTCATCGGCCACATCCAGAATGATGATCAGGCAATAGGGATGGACAGAGGATATCGGGTCGGTGTACAGTTTTTGGCTTACTACGATCGCCTGGAGACATCACCAGATGACCGATATGATCAAGTCCTTGAAACCATCAATGAAGAGTTGGAGAATCTGATCCTTGATGTTTTGCAAGATGAAAGCTTCAAGGTGCAACTACAGAAGTATCACGACCAAAATCCTTTTACATTGGAGATATCAGAACAAGGGCAAAGAATTGGCTTGAGATTGAATGTCGTATAGATGAAAAAGGTACGTTTGATGTACTGATGGGTTTTAAAGGCGTGAAATTAAAGGGAATGAAAATATAAGTATGATGAAGAAAACACTCTTTGAAGAAAAGACGTCGGAAATATGGATAAAGATTGATATCTCCAAGCATGATGATTCTGGCTTAGTGGTTCATGGTCATGATCTTGGGAAATCAGTGCAAAGCATGAAACAACAAGATGACTATGAATATTTTTTAACCATTTCCAAGGCCGAAACGCAAGCCTTGAAGACCCAACTGGGATTGAGTGATGATCATGATATGATTGATTGGTTTATCGGGAATTTCTCCTCCCATACAGCCATTTCAGATATGAAAGGAGAACTAAATAAGTTGGGCATCACATATCAGTTTTCAACTCGGTAGATTCCATCAAGTGTTCTCAGGCGATCATCATCCCCCCATCCAGTTTGGCTCAACATGAGACACGACTGGCTAAGCGCGCGCAATCAAATCTCACCGCGACGATTCTATTTACAACTTCACGCAAACAAAAACGCTATATGGTGGCGGGACATTCATTTTCTCTCCAACTCCCCCGACACCTGCATCACCTCCCGGCAAATGATGTCTGCATTCTTTTTCTCAGTAAAAATGCTCACATGATTCCCTGGAATCTCAATTCCTTTGGCATTGGTTGATAATTCGGCGTACTCCTTGTGCTGACCAAATTTGGTTTTCTGCATCAGTTTGCTGCGCTTTTCCGCTCGCTGAACCGGATCTTCCGGGACCGCATGGAAGGCTCTGATTGGCAGCGACCCAAAGTCTTCCACCTTCCCTGAGCGTGCAATCGTGGTATAGTAATACTTCATTTCTTCTTTAAATGCCCGGAATGCCTTTCCGTTTCTCATGGCGTCTTTGAAGCGTCGATTCATATCATCCGGGAGGCCCGGCCCATAATATGGCGTATCAAAAAAACGATCATAGAGCGGGAAAATGCCCAGATCGCACAAGACTGCCATCACATCCAGAGACACAAGGTAGCCTTTGTAGATGAGGGAGGTTTGTTTGGGCGCATCGTAGCGCGCGACGTGGTCGGGATGGGTCGCATCGAGGAAAAACATTGCCTCTACCTCATCCGGATACAATTCCGTGAATACCCGGATGTGTGGTCCGCCAAGCGAGTGTCCCATCATGATGTAGGGCGGCGATTCTCCGGCTTTTTTCAACAGGGTGTGCAAGCGACGCGCTACTGTTTCGGGATCACGGGGCGTATCCAGGGCATCGCTCTGACCAAGACCGATCCGGTCGTAGCGAACCACCCGCATGCTGTCTTTCAGGCCTTCGCTTACCCAATGAAAAAACTCCGTCGACAATCCACCACCGCATGCCATCACCAGCGTTGGTTTGTGCTGTTTTTTACCTTCGGCCAGGAGATGCATCTGATAGCCGCCCATGTCGATCATTTCCCCCATCGGCGCAGCTGGAGCAGGCATCAACAATCGATAGCCCAGACCCGCCAGCAGGACGAGCAGCAGGAAGGAAGCAAGGCTTACGATGCTCCATTTGACAAGCGCTTTCATCCATGCGAATACTTTCTTGTAGATGTTCATTTTTCTCTATGTTTATGGTCAATCATTATTACAGATTGAATCAAACATAGATCGGCGGTTCTGGTCAGCCTATTTTATATGACAAGAGAGATGAAAACACCTACACATCGCTTTTGAATCGAGATGAATGAACTTGGATGAAAAAATGATGCGGTTGGACAGAGAAAGGGAATGTTTCATCACCATTGCCTGGTAAAGAACCAGGATTGAGATAGATCTCTTTATCTTAAAGTAATGACGCAGTGTCGCTAGGCTTTCCAGAGCAGAAGGTACGATCCGTAAGACAAGCAGGACAATATGAAATACACGAAAGAAGACATCCTGGAAATGCTGCTTTTCCAGTATCGATTCCAAGTTGTATTTGACCCGGAGGTTGACGACGGCATGGGTTTTGATTTTGAGAGCTCAATCCGAGCGTGGCGTGAAGCCTGCGATTTACTTGGCCCTCAGGAGCTCGCAAAAATCTACCAGTGGAAGTCTCTTGGGTTTCTTGTTTCCCGTGTGCGAGTGCGGTAACGTTCCGGTAGCGCGACGATTAATTACTC
>JBCBZF010000055.1:0-12946 GCA_039815525.1 Bacteroidota bacterium
CTTCTTTTTTCGCCTTCCTTGTTTTCCTTCTCTTTGGCCTGTTTGCACTAACCAACTGTAGCAAAAAGATATCTGAATCAATTTCGTCTTCTCAGGAGCCACAGACTGCTGACAACAGATGTGCGCTCAAACCAGAACGCGGACCATGTAAAGCCCTCCACACGCGTTACTACTACAATCCAGAAACAAAGAGTTGTGAATCATTCGTTTGGGGTGGATGTCAGGGCGTCGTGCCTTTCGATACCTTCAAAGAGTGTCAACAAGCCTGTCAATGATCAGCGGAATATTTTCTTTTCGCGTCTTATCCATATTCCACACCACACACTGAGCCGCTTTGATCATTTTTGTAAACTCCATTCACATGCAAAAGACGACAATTTTAACGCTACTGTTTTGTCTCTTTGTCCACCTGGGCCTCACCCAGGATGCACGAATCGCGCAAGGCACAACCAGCACCGAAAAAGTTCCACGCTATACACTTCCAACACTCAATAACGCAGAATTACTTGCGGCAGAAATGGCACGTCGCGGCCCTGGCATTGCACCGCGCTATGCGCAGAGTATGACGGTTGATATCACGCCAGCGAGTCATGGAAGCTGGGAGACTGTCAATGGACAAGCAATTTGGCGCCTGCGCATCTTTTCCAGCAAAGCAAAATCCCTCAACCTTGGTTTTACCAGTTATTATATGCCAACTGGTGGGAGCCTGATTCTCTACAGCCCGGATCAGCAAGTGGTCAGAGGCCCTTTCACACCCGCTGACAATGAGGACCACGGTCAGTTGTGGACGCCCGTACTCGAAGGAGAAGAACTGGTGATTGAAGTGCAAGTTCCTCAGGCGGAGCAACAAAATCTTCTGCTCCATCTAACCACAGTCAATCATGACTTTCTGGGCTTTGCCCAGGCTTTATCAGGCAGCTGCAACCTGGATGTCATTTGCGGTGCAAATGATGGTTGGCCCATTGTGGATGGTTTTCGCGACATCATCCAATCGGTGGGTGTCTATGGTACGGGTGGTGGCACTTTTTGCACTGGATTTCTGGTCAACAATACCGCCCAGGATTGTAAGCCATTTTTCATGACAGCCAACCACTGTGGAATCAGTCCTGGCAATGCGCCATCGATTGTGGTTTATTGGAATTTTCAGAACAGCACTTGCCGCCAACCGAATTCGGGCGCCAGTGGTGGCAACGGTGATGGCCAATTGAATCAGTTCAACACTGGCTCGATTCACCGCGCCAGTTGGGCAAATACGGACTTTACCTTGTTAGAACTGGATGATGATGTTGACGAGACTTATGAGCCATTCATGGCTGGTTGGGATGCGACTTCCGCTACGGGTGCCGATTCTGTAATTGCCATTCATCATCCATCCACCGATGAAAAACGCATCAGCTTTGAGTTTGATCCGACCAATATTGGTACCGCCAATGGAAACGCAAATCCCAATGGTAATTTCGTGGTTGTCAACGACTGGGATATTGGAACCACTGAAGGCGGTTCTTCTGGCTCTCCATTATTTAACAAAGAAAAAAGAGTTATTGGCCAATTATTTGGTGGAGCCGCAGCCTGTAACAATAATCTTTATGATTCCTATGGGTGGTTTCATCGATCATGGACAGGAGGGGGAACCCCCAGTACCCGACTGAGCGATTGGCTGGATCCCACCAATAGTGGGCAACTGACCATGGATGGCAGAAGCTGTGGGATAACCGTCTATCCAACCCCCTCTGCGCAAACAATTTGTGCATCTAGCAATGTGGTGTATAACCTAGAAGTAAGTTCTGCCTTTTCGGCACCGGTACAAATGGTGCTTACAGGTGTACCCAACAACGTAAATGCCACTTTCAGCCAAAATCCGGCTGCGCCGGGCTCTCAGGTCAGCCTGACCATTTCCAATACGGGAGCTGCCTCTGGTAATTATGTTCTTGGTTTGTTTTATAATGATGGAACCTCAAGTGGCTCTACTGATTTAGATTTGGCCATCAGCGATATGCTACCGATATCTGCCGCGCTTCTGACCCCTACCGATGCCTTTGTTGGCACAGCCACTTTACCTTCTTTAACATGGGATGCCGAAGCAACATCTTCTTATGAAGTTCAAGTTGCCACTGACCCAGCCTTTGCCAACATTGTTGATCAAACCAACGGTGTCATCACGGGTAGTTACCAGGTATTGACGACCCTTGATGAAGAAAGTCTTTATTATTGGCGGGCAAAAGGCACCAATGGTTGCGGAGAAGGGCCCTGGTCTCAAACCTCTACTTTCACGACTGGTGCCTTATTTTGTGGGGGCGGCGCAGCATCAGTCGATGTTCCCAAAGCCATCAGTTCCAATGGCACCAATACAATCAGTTCATCTATTGTTATCACGGATCAGGGAGTTGCTTCTGGCATTCGCCTGAAGAACGTCGATATCTCTCATACATTTACAGGCGACTTAACGATGACACTTGAATCCCCCCTGGGAACACAGGTTATCATTTCAGAAAGAACTTTTTGTAGCAATGATGACTTATTGGTCGGGTTCGATGATGATGCAAGTCTTCCCTATTCAAGCTATGCAAATGCTTGTTCTCCCTTTCCGCCAGCAGCATCAGGAACTTTCCGTCCAGCCAATCCCTTGAGTGAATTCGTTGGGGAGAACATCAATGGTACATGGAGATTGATCGTAAATGATCTGGAGGATGAAGATGGCGGCTTCTTGAATGGATGGGAACTGGAAATTTGTAGCATCAATACCTCTGCCCTCGAAGTCCGTTCTGATTCCATTCAGGTCTGTGCCGGGGATGATGCGGCATTTGATGTGTTGATTGGGGATGCCTTTGCAGGCAATGCAACCGTAGCGGTTACGGCTTCTGGTGTGCCTGCTGGTGCAAGCCTGAACTTCAATCCTGTCCTGGGTTCCCCCAATAGTGTCGTAGCAGGTAATATCACGGGACTGAATACTGCAGGAACATACAACATCGATATTACAGCCCTCAATAATATTGCCAGCCGTACCCAAAGTCTGGTGATCGAAGTTGCTTCGCCACCCGTCGCCGCCTCACTGATCAATCCCACAAATAATACGGTCAATCTTGGCCCGCAACCATCCCTCAATTGGCTTGGCAATGGCGGGAATGATCCCTTCACCATCGAAGTCGCTCTGGATGATCAGTTTAGCAATATCGTTCAGACCACAAGCGTCAGTAGCCTGAATACCTGGACCCCAGATTCATTGGATTTTGGGCAACGTTATTACTGGCGCGTGGTCGTACAGAACGCCTGCGGGACGGAAACATCTGAAACCTGGACCTTTGGCACCGGCTTCCGGGTAGGCATCGGAGATCTTCTCAATGGCGACATCAAGCTTTATCCGAATCCGGGTAAAGACATCTTCAATCTGGAGATGGAACAGCCGCTTTCAGCGGATGCACAGGTCCAACTGGTCAGCTTAGATGGCAAAGTCATTTATCAAAACCGACTGACAGCTGGCAGCAGTCGGTACGAAATCGATCTACGCCAGCAGGCGAGCGGACTGTATCTTTTGCGGCTCAGCACTGGAGATGCCAGCTGGACCCAGAAGCTGATGATTCAGTAAAACCGACCCTTTACGAAAAGATTGATCAAACGCCATTCAAATCAGATGATTTGGGTGGCGTTTTTTCTTTCATGAAATTCCAGTATGAAGCTCAATCTCCTCGTCATCCGTTCTCCTGATCCCGATCAATTGGTCCCATTTTATGAGGCTTGGGGACTTCGCTTTGCACACCACCGTCATGGCAGTGAACCATTGCATTATGCGGCTGAAATGAATGAGCTGGTATTTGAGATTTACCCATGTAAATACGGCCAAACGCCATCCATACACATACGGCTTGGTTTTGAGATGGAAGACGTCAAAAATGTATTGGAAAAAGTAAGCACCAGCGGGGGAATGATCCTTCAGGACTTACAGCAAACTGAATTTGGGAAGGTAGCAATTGTTCAGGATCCGGAAGGGCGAAAGCTTGAGTTGAAAGAAATTTAAAGCCATCACTCCCGGACAAACACCCGCCGGACGCGCGGGCTGATCCGTACCATGAGTTCATAGGCGATGGTATCGGCCGCGGTCGCCAGCTCCGTAATGGATGGCCCGCCTTCGCCGAATAAAGTCACCTCATCGCCGACGGCGACTTCCGGAATGTCGCTTACATCAAGCATCAACATGTCCATACAAATCCGACCGAAGGTCGGGGCTTCTTGTCCACGAATGCGGAAGGCGATTGTGCCATTCCCGAGGGAACGCGGTATCCCATCGGCATAGCCGACCGGAATGGTGGCGATCCGACTGGATCGGGTGGTGGTTTGGCTGCGCCCATAGCCGACACTCACCCCGGCATCATGTTCCTGAATCTGGCTGATGCGCGAATGCAGGCTGCCGATCTCTTTGAGATCAGGCGCGAGACCATCGGTTGGATCGATGCCGTACAGGCCAATGCCCATGCGCACCATGTCCATGGCGTATTGTGGGAAGCGCAGCAATCCGGCGGTGTTGAGGGCATGCCGGAAGGACATCAGACCAAGCGCGCCTTGCAAGCGGGCATACATTTGCTGGAAGCTTTCCAATTGCTGGAGCGAGAAAGCATCTTCTTCCGGCATATCAGCCGCAGCCAGATGGGTCATCACGGAGATGACGTTCAGATCCGGGTGTTGACTGATTAAACTGATCAGTCCATTCAAATCTTCTGGCCGGAAGCCCAAGCGCCCCATACCCGTTTCCAGTTTGAGGTGGATGCGATATTCCTGTAGATCCGACAGGCGAGCAGCCCGCAGGAAACGTTCCAGGAAAGGCAAATTGGAGACTTCAGGTTCAATCTGATAACGCAGCAGAGAATCAATCGCACTGACATCCGGATTCATCACCATGATGGGCAATTGGATGCCTGCTTCCCGCAGGGTGATGGCCTCGGAGGCATAGGCAACGGTCAGATAATCAACCCCTTCCTGTTCGAGGACCTGCGCAATTTCCCAGGTGCCGCCTCCGTAGGAAGCGGCTTTGACCATGGCCATGGTCTTGATGTCTTCGGGCAGATCTTTTTTGAGAAGGCGAAAATTATGAGCCAGATGCTGCAGATTGATGCTGAACCAGGTGGTGTTGGGCGTTTGGTTGAGGAAAGGGATGAGGCGTTCGAGGGCCAATGAGCGGGCCCCTTTGAGCAGAACACTGCTGTTTCGGAAGTTTTCCGGTTGATAACGATCCAATAAAGCATCTGTGTCTGCGAAATGATGTTCCTTCCGTAATTGCCCGAAGACGGGACCAATGGTCAGAAGCTGCGCTTTGCCCACCATTTCCTCCGCTTCTTGCAACAATGTGCGTTGCACCTCTTCCTGCTGCCCTCCCAAATGCGGCACATCGGTCAGAATGATGAATTTGCGGGGATGGGCATCTATGCTGCGCAACAACTGAAAAGCGTTTCGCACTGAATCAGGATCAGAGGTGTAGCTGTCGTTGATCACCGTGATGAGCGGATTGTCGGTGATGATTTCGCGCCGCATTTGCACCGGATACAGCAAAGGCAGACGTTCGCGGATCGCCGCATAGCTGAGTCCCACTTCACGCGCCGCCAAAATGGCCAGCAAAGCATTTTCCAGATCAGCTTCATCGGTGCCACGGAAGGACAGCTTTTCTACCACATCCCTTTCTCCCAACTCGATCTGCCACTGACCATTGATTTGCTGTGCCGAACGCAGGTGAATCTCATCCTCTGCCTGCCGGCCAATGCGTTTGATGGGAAAAGCTTTGTTTTGAAAAGTATGCACCACCGGCTGATCGTCTCCCCCCAGCAAAACCCGATCAGCATGTTCAAAGAGCATCATCTTTTCGGCCAGTTTTGTCGCCTGAGACACAAAACCTTCCGCATGGGCTGGTCCAAAATGGGTCATGATGCCCAAAGTTGGTTGAATCATTTCCGCCAGCAGTTCCATCTCACCCGGCAAAGAAATACCTGCTTCAATGATGGCCAAATCCGCCGCTGGATGCATTTGCAGGAGAGAAAGCGCCACGCCCAATTGGCTGTTGTAGCTCATGGGGCTCTTGACGATTTGTTGTTCCATCTCCAGTAGAGTTGCCAACCATTCCTTGACAATGGTTTTGCCATTGGAGCCAGTGATCGCAATGACCGGATACCTAAAACGCCGACGATGCTGCATCGCCCAGGTTTGCAGTGCCAGTAGACTTTCCTCCGCCAGGATATAATTGCTGTCAGGAAGAGAAAGCTTTTTTTCTACCAGAAAATTACGGACACCCTTTTCCCAGGCCGCCTGCACATAATCATGTCCGTCCCGATTGGCCGTTTTCAGGGCCACAAACAGACAGTCATGTCCATGGCTAATGTTGCGGCTGTCAAAGGCAACTTGCCGAATCGGTTCAGGTGAGAACTGGCCCTGGAATAAGTCTTTTGCGCCGCACAACTGGGCAATTTGCTGAATGGTATATGGCAAACCAAGCATGGGCTCAAGTTACGGAAAAAGGGGCGAGGTGAGCGCGCTGTCCCAAACTTGATTTGGGAACTTTTTAGGAGCTTACGCGCCCCTCATAAAAGAAAAAAGCCCACTGCCCGGGCGGGCGTGGACTTACTAATACACCAAACTCAAGTGCTATTCTTCGGGCCTAGTAACCCATTCTTTCAGTTGAAATGTCTCCCAACAGTCGCAGATAATCGCGATTGGCAGGATCCAGTCCCAAGGCTTTTTTGGCGTCTGCTTCTGCATTGCTGTAGCGCCCCATCTGACGGAGCAGATTGGCACGGCTGGCATACATATCAGCAGCGTTCTCATCCAGATGAATGGCGTTGCCATAATCTGTCAGGGCCAAATCATATTTTTTCATTCCGACGTACAGTTCTGCACGCTCGAGGAATACTTCTTTGTTGGAAGGCTGCAGACGCAATACCTGAGAGTAATCGCGGGCAGAACGATCAAGCTGTCCCAAACCTTTGAAGGCTTTGCCACGGAGATAGTAGTAATCCACATGGCCGGGATTATCCTTGATTAGCGCAGAATAGTGCTTAACGCTCTTTTCCAGACGTGCTTTCCGCTTTTCCCAAACCGAAGGCATATTCTTCACCACAGGCTTCTTCTCCGGCACATCATTGCTGGCAATGACGCTGCGGGGGGAAACCATCGCAGCTCTCATTTGCTCTTTGCGGCTTGGTTTTCCGACTTCCTTTTTCGCAGGCTTGGGTTGACGCAGAGATGGAACTTTTACACTTGCGTAAGAGTTGACATCATTCTTAGCCGGACCCAAGAGGCTCTCAATCCGTGGATCCAGTCCCTTGGTACGATTAAGGAGCAGCTTGCGGTTTTGGTAAGCACGCACATGATCAGGATCGATCCGCAATGCCTGTCCAAAATCGGAGATGGCCAGTTGATGCTTCTTCAGGCGCTGATAGGTTTTACCGCGACCGTGATACGCATTGGCATCCATTGGATTGAGGCAGATGGCCTCATTGTATTCGACCAGCACATCTTCATATTTTTTCAGTCCCTGATAACACTTGGCCTGTAAATGATGGATGATGGCATGTTCGGTTTCATCACGAATGTCAATTTGCTGGAGATAGCCAATGGCAGATTGATACTCTTCAAAATTCAGATGTACCAATCCCAAAATCCAATAGACCACTTCGTCGGGCTTTCCTTTGAAAGCACCATTCTGCAGTTCAAAGCGATCACCCAAAGCTTGTTTGCCAATTTGGTCTCCTAACCAAACGTCAACACCGGTGTAGGCATCGTACATAGACACATAGCGCAATGAAACCTCCTCCTTACTTTCTGGCAGGTGGTCGTAATTGCCCCAAATAACAATGTCTGCATTGTGTTGCTCACCCAAGCTGCGGGCTTCTTCCTGACTGCGGGGACAAATGCCCTGATTGAGGAAAGAAACACGGATGCCCAGGTCTTCGCTTTCACGCAGGCCATTGAGTCGATCCCGTACCATGGACTCCGCAATCGCTTCATCAGCTTTGCAGTTCATGTGGGACTCAAACGGCATCAGCAGCACATTGTAGGTCTTTGTGGTTTCAAAAACCTGGCTATACAGCGGACTGGCAATGTCCTGCACCAATTCTGGTCGCTGGTTTTTCCAGCTGTAGGTCACGTACATAATTGTCATGACCACAATCAGACTGATAACTGCAATCGCTTTGGAATAACTTCTGGAGGGCGGTGTCAGGGTAAAGCTCTGACGGTAATTATGGAGCAGCTGCGCAACTAATTCATTTTCGGAGGTTGGCGCAGTTTCTGTGCGAGCGGCCTTGGCCGCTGCCTTGCTTGCTTTGACCGCTTTCGGCTCCTTTACCGTAGGCTTTTCAGCTTCTTTGGTTTTGGGCTGCGGATGCTCTTCTGGCTGCTCCAGACCATAATACTCATTCCAAAGCAGAGCTTGTGCCTTGATCATCCGGTTTTCCCGGCTGCGGCTGATCGTATAGCTTCTGCTTTCTGATTCTTTACGCGCATCCTGGGTTGAAAGAAAGACAGGAACCAGTTTGGGTTCCTCTTTTTTCGGAATGCGGAGAATCGATTCTTTCTGAGGGAGAATACCTTTTGCGCTGGGCGGAACCGGCAGGCTCTTTTCAGCTGGCTTCTCTTCTGTTTCTTTTTCCTGAGAAATGCCTGGTTCTACGACAAGCTCAGGCTCTGGTGCCTTTTCAGGAACCAGCGCAGGATCAACGATCCACTGGTCAAGGGCATCGGTACTGGCAGACAAGCAATACAGGCCGGGGGCCATGCTTTTGCCTTCCATAGATTCCTTGAAAGACCAGTATTCGTACAGATCACTGGGAATAATGTTGGTGCTCAGTCCCAGAGCATCAGGACTGAGTGAAACAGCCTCCTTCAAGGTTTTTCCCTGCAAAAAGGCCTCAAACAATGGCGAGGCAGCAGGGTGAAGGCTGCGGTCATCTTCAGAAGGCAAAACCATCACGGTTTTGGCACCGGCAAACAAAAACTGTTCAACCCAGCTCAACTCAATCCCTCCCTGGAGAACTACCAGTTTGAGCTGACCAAGTTGTTCGAGGGCCATGCGGTCCCCTTCAATTTCCCGGCGCTTGCCGGAAGCAGAGTTGGCATACCAACGCGCAGATGGTTTCACATCAGCGAAAAGGTACAGCAGGACCAGGTCCTGATATGTTTGTTGATCGGTGAGCAGTTCATGTGCGAACGGCTGACCTTTATGACCTTCAATAATATTAGCAAGAAAAGGGCGATCGTTTTCAGAAAGTACAGCACTGAGTTGGTCATTCAAAGCTCTCAGTAGCTGTACGTTCTTCTTCCTGGATGCATCTTTTGATGCGTGTGCAAGCAAGATTGTTCGTTCGGCTGAAGCTTGCATGCTTGAGAAGAAGGATAATGATAACGACTTAAGTAAATCTAGGAATCATTCCATCCAGGCTTGGTCCTTAAATCGCGAAACGTCAACTTTGTCGTACGTACGGACAATAATCAGGACTGAATGAAAGGCTTTATACCGAATAAATGGAGGATATTCTCACATTGCGAACGGTGGTCCGCCAACCATGGACTGGATTCCTGCTCTGATTTTCGATTTTACGAATCCACACGCAAAATGAAAATCCTGGGTCTGCTCCTCATCAGCCTCATGGCTTGTTCCGACATCAAAAAAGGCAAAGACCATGCCGCTACCACCTCATTTTCCGACAACTTTTCCGTAAACCTTACAATACTTGGGATAGTTCAAGATGCCGGATTTCCACAGGCACAGTGCGAAAAAAGCTGTTGCCGCTCAGTATGGGGACGGCCCGAAAAACAGCAAAAAGTAGTCTCTCTGGGCCTTTCTGATTCGCAAAATGGAAAATGCTGGCTGTTTGAGGCGACCCCCGATTTGCGATCTCAGCTTCAGCAACTCACCCGCTCAGGAATGAGCATGGATGGGATTTTTCTTACGCACGCCCATATCGGGCACTATACCGGGCTCATGTATTTGGGGCGTGAATCAATGGGAGCACAAGCGGTACCAGTCTACGCCATGCCCCGGATGAGAAGTTTTCTGGAAAGCAATGGTCCCTGGGATCAACTGGTCAAGCTGAAGAATATTTCCCTTAAACCACTCGAAAATCGCCAGAAGATACGTCTTTCCACCAATGTATCGATCAGTCCAATACTCGTTCCGCATCGGGATGAATACTCTGAAACCGTCGGTTATCTGATTGAAGGCCCCAGTCGGAAAGCCTTGTTTATCCCGGATATTGACAAATGGGAGAAGTGGGAGGAAAACATTGATGTGTGGATACAAAGGATTGATTATGCTTTCCTGGATGCCACCTTCTTCGATGAAAAAGAACTACCAGGGCGAGATATGGCAGAGATTCCCCATCCTTTTGTGAAGGAAAGTATGCAGCGCTTTGAAGAATTGGGAAAAAAAGAGCGGGCCAAAGTTCATTTTATCCACTTCAATCATAGCAATCCCCTGATTGATCCCCAAAGTGCGGCGAGTCAAAAGGTCTTACAAGCGGGCTTTAAGATTGCGCGGGAAGGCATGCAGTTTGAGATGTGAGCCAAAGGGAATCACAATTCTAATCCTTCAAACCAGCGCACCACTTCAAAAGCTTCTGCGGCCTCATAGCCGGATTCTATGCCCCGAAAACGGGCGATGGTCCGCAAGCCTTCCGCTGAGTAGGGATCCGGGAACCGGCGCACTTCATTTTGATAGCATTCAAAAGCCCTAATTTTCTTCTCCAGCTGTTCGGTGATGTCAATGTATAGCTGAGGCGCAAAAGGCTGCTGGTTCCATTGGGCCACACAAGGAATTTCGCAGGCGAGTAGGCCGATCTGCCGATGACGCGGCCGGCCGATGATCCGGGCCACTTCGCTCACAATGCGGTGATCCTGATTCAAATCTTTGGCGGAATGCGTGATGATCAGGTCCGGCTGCTGTATACTTTGACTGACCCGATTGGCGATCTCAGCGATCGGGTAGGTTTCAAATCGCTGGTCAGCGAAATCAAGGCATTGGACATCTCCGATACCAAGGAGTTTGCAGGCCGCCATCAGAGCGGAGCGATTGTTGGGTGCGCCATCACGCAAAGCAACCACACCGTCTGAAACAATGATCAATTGGACAGAATGCCCTTTGGCAATCAGTTTCTGCACTGTACCGCCTGCACCAAGGGTTTCGTCATCGGCGTGAGCCAACAAAAGAAGGACCTGCATATCGAATGATTTGAGGCATTCAATTACGGAAAAACGAAGACGCATTTTTGCATAAATCCGTAAATATCCATCAGCAGCATGATTTTTTCCCAAAAATCTGCCGCCTCGATCTGGCAAGCTTCCTAAGTGGGAATTTTTCCCACAAATGATTTTCCCCGGCAAAAAGCCACAGGGAAAGCGCTGGGCAGACTGCGTATTTGGCAGCATGCAAGTCAGCCCTCAGATTACAATTAACCAAACACAGTTCCGCACCACGGAACGGATCAGAGTAAGTCCGGTCGTTACGGCCGGGCATCTCCGTCGCTTTGCACAGTTTCCCTACCAATTGTATGGACATCACCCCTACTGGGTTCCCCCTATCCTACAACAAGAAATCAATACCCTTGATTTGATGCGCAATCCAGCCTTTGATCGGGCAGAGGTTCAAATGTGGATGGCATGGCGAGGGAAACGCATGGTCGGCAGAATTGCAGGCATTTTACTGTCTCAGGAAAAATTTGGTCAGCGGGGAAAAGAAGCCAGATTTGGCTGGTTTGATGTGGAAGATGACGCTGAAGCTGCCCGGGCACTGCTGAGAGAGTTAACCGATTGGGCCCGGATCAATGGGGTATCTGTACTGAAAGGTCCATACGGGTTTACCGGACTGGATAAAGCCGGCTTATTGGTGGAAGGCTTCCGGGAAAAGGGGACCGCATCGACCTTATACAATTATCCTTACTACGAAAAATTGTTGTTGGACAATGGCTTTTCCACAGAAGAGGAATGGGTAGAATATGAAATCATGGTACCCGATCAGGTGCCAGATAAAATCAACCGCATGGCCCAATTGGTCCAGGAAAGAAATGGCTTTACCAGTGTTTCACTCAACAATCGCAGCAGCATCCGCCGCCATGCCAAAGCCGTTTTCAAACTCATACTGGATTGCTACACAGAGCTACCTGGTTTTGTCCGCCTATCTGAGCGACAGCAATCATTTTATCTAAAACGCTACCAACGCTTTCTGCAACCCGGCTATCTGTCTCTGGTTCTCGATCGGGACCAGCAGCCAGCCGGCTTTGGAATCGTCATGCCTTCTCTGACCAATGCACTCCAGCAAATCCAGGGACGTTCCGGCTGGCGTGAACTGATGGTCTTACGTGAAGCACTCCAGCAAAATGATCGCGCCGAGCTGGGCTTGATTGGCGTACGTCCAGATCTCCGCGGAAAGGGCGTAACCGCCCTGGTTTTTCAGCCCATTCTGGCACACATGATTCAGCAAGGTATCCGCAGAGTCGAAAGCAATCCTGAATTGATCTCCAACCAGGCAGTGCAAAATCTGTGGAACCAATTTTCCCTGCGTCAACACAAAAGACGCCGCACCTATATCCGATCCCTGAGATAATACTCCTATGCAAAAGCTCCATTTTCAGGCTGATGAGAGCGGTTTTTTCCGCGAACTTCGTCAAGCCGTACAAACATATTTTCGCCAGAATCAGCTAAAGACCTATGCCAATACGGCCTACTTCGTCAAAGCAGGGATCTTGCTGGCAGTTGATTTTATCGCCTGGCTCTCTCTGTTATTTGCGGACCAGATTTGGCAAATGGTCATGGCCTGTGTGGTCATGGGCGTGCTGCATGTATCTATTTTCCTGAACATTTTTCATGATGCAGCACACCGTGCCATTTTCAAACGCGCCAAATGGAATGATCTTCTGTTTGGCCTGTTCAGCCTGATGGGGACCAGCAGCAAAATCTGGAAACATCGTCATGTACA